>CAZZUZ010000355.1:0-1925 GCA_964657315.1 Vulcanimicrobiota bacterium | reverse complement strand
CGCCGCGCGCATGCGGGCGATGTCGAGATTGTCGACGCGAACGCCGACGGCAACCTGCTCGTCATCCGGTACGTCGTCGACGACGGGCCGGCGGCATTCGCCATCTACGACCGCGAACGTCGCGAGAGTACGTTCCTGTTCTACGACCAGCCGGCCCTGCGCGACGTCCCGCTCGCGCCGATGCAGCCGATCGCGTTTTCGGCACGCGACGGCCTCTCGATCAACGGCTATCTCACGCTGCCGATCGGCATCGAAGGGCGTCATCTGCCGACCGTTCTCTACGTGCACGGCGGCCCGTGGTATCGCGACCGTTGGGGGTACGAGCCGGTCGTGCAGTGGTTAGCAAATCGTGGCTACGCAGTATTGCAGGTGAACTTTCGCGGTTCGACCGGATACGGCCGGGCGTTCTTAAACGCGGGCAATCGGCAATGGGCCGGTGCGATGCGCACGGATCTGCTCGATGCACGCGACTGGGCGATCGCGAGCGGTTACGCCGATCCCGACCGATTCGCCATTCTCGGTGGCAGCTACGGCGGCTACGCCGTGCTCGCCGCGCTCACGTTCACGCCGCGCGCGTTCACGTGCGGCGTCGATATCGTCGGCCCGTCGGACCTCAATACGTTTCTCGACTCCATTCCGGCGTACTGGATGCCGATGCGCTCTCTGCTGCGCGAGCGCGTCGGCGACAATCCCGAATTCTTAGCCTCGCAGTCACCACTTTCGCGCGCGGCCGATATCTGCGTTCCGCTCTTGATCGCGCAAGGCGCGAACGATCCGCGCGTGCCGCAACGAGAGAGCGACCAGATCGTCGCGGCGATGCGGACGAATGGTACGCCCGTGACCTACGTCGTATTCGAAAACGAAGGACACGGGTTTGCGAATGCCGCGAACAGCATCCGGTTCTTCGCGGCGGTGGAGTCGTTTCTCGGAAAGACGCTCGGCGGGCGCGTCCAACCGCCGAACCCGGGCGAAGAGATCGAGCCGTTCCTGCGATGAGCCCTCGAGAGAATCGTCGCGCACGCCGCGACCTTCGAGTTCGTGCTCGGCAATCGCGTCGTCCTCAATAGTCCCACCGTGGCCGGAGATACCGCGGGTTCGGGCCTCACCGGCAGCGTCTCAGATTTTTATTTTCTCGCTACCTTTGGCATTCGCTCGCTCGCGTAAGCGATCATCGCTGATGTTGAAATCGCAGCTTCCGGGATCACTCGCGTCAATTTCGTCGATCCACATTTGGCTTCCGGAACGATTCCATTGATACGTTTTGAATGGAAAATCCGCTCCAACGTCGTTGCGATATTCCATTGGCGTTACCGACATCGGTCTGCCGTATTTTGCTTCGACCGCGTGTAACAAACTCGAAATCTGCTTGCCGGGGTAGATCGCCGAGACTTTGAGCAGCGTGCCTTCGAAAAAATAGTAGAAAGCCAAGTGACCGCCGTGCTCTCTGAGATCGACCGTACACTGGGTAACGCCGGACGAATCCGCAGACTCACATTTGGCGAAATCGAAGGAGGACGAAGCGTTGAGCTTCTCCGCGTTCGGATCGAGAATCGTTCTTTTAAAATCTTCATACGTGGTGACACCGGGTATCGAGTCCTGGTATGAGAATTTCGATGCCGCCGCCGTCGGCTGAATGAGAGCCAGACCTAGACAGAGCGTTGCAGGCACGAATCGGCTCACGAAACTCGTAGTACGACCAGAAATTACTCGGTCGAAATTGGCACTGGCTTTTCTCATATCGGGTTTGACCCAATCAAATTGATTCGACATGCATACTCCCACGACTCGTTGTTTCGCTCGCAGCTGGGAAAGCCGGGGTGTGATCCGTCTCTTGATTACCCGTTGAAGCGTAAAAAAACACACCAGGCGTAAAAGCTGATGATCGTTGATGGACGTGCTGTACGAGGTTGACGAGAAAACGGTGG
>CAZZUZ010000354.1:0-1967 GCA_964657315.1 Vulcanimicrobiota bacterium | reverse complement strand
GGACGCGGCATCGACCTCGACGACGTCGAGCGCGGTACCGGAGAGCATCGCGAGGCAGTTTTCGCACGTATTGTCGGGCTCGGGCGTCGGGCCGTGAACGCAGTCGATGCAGCGCGCGAGAATCTTCGCGGCCGACGTCTTGCCGCTGCCGCGCGGGCCGGAGAAAAGGTATGCGTGCGCGAGCTTGCCCGAAGTGAGCGCGGTGCGCAGCGTGCGGACGACCGCATCCTGGCCGACGAGATCGGTGAACGACTTCGGTCGCCACGTGCGATACAATGACACTCGGCATCCTTCGCGACGTGGTTTCGCGAAACTTTTGGGCGGGTAAGCTCGTTTCTACGAGTACCGATTTCCGTCTCTTTAAAAAGAGGCGGTCACATGCATCGGCAGGAGTTCCCCTTGCCCCGTACAGTTGCGCCGGCAAATCGTGCGTTGCCGAAGACGAGTAAAGAGCTCAAGAAGAAACTCCACGAGCTCTTCGGATTTTCGGACTTCAATCCGGGTCAAGAAGAGGCCGTCTCGCGCGTACTCGCTCACGAGGATACGCTCGCGATCCTCGCTACGGGGGCGGGGAAGAGTTTATGCTATCAGCTGCCGGCGATGCTGCTCGAAGGCACGACGCTCGTGGTCAGCCCGCTGATCGCGCTGATGAAAGATCAGCTCGACATGCTGCGCGAGCGCGGCTTCGAAAACAACGTCGCGCTCAACTCGACGCTCAGTGAAGATCAGGAAGCCAAAGCCATGGCGCGCATCGCGTCGGGCTCGATCAAGATCGTGTTCGTCACGCCGGAAAAGCTCGAGGACGAAGCGTTTCTCGCCATCCTCAAAAGCATCCAGGTGCCGCTCTTCGTCGTCGACGAAGCGCACTGCATCAGTCAATGGGGCCACGATTTCCGCCCCGCCTATCTCGCTCTCGGTCACGTGATCGCAGCCCTCGGCCATCCGACGGTGCTCGCCTTGACCGCAACCGCGACGCCGGCCGTTCGCGAAGACATCCTCGTCCAACTCGGCATTCCGACCGATACGAAGACGATCGTCAAAGGCTTCGACCGCCCGAATCTGCGTTACGAAGTCATCCCCGCGGAGAAAGAAGCCGACAAACTCAAAGCGCTCAAACGGCTCTTCGAAAAAGGCCTCGACGGCACGGGCATCATCTACACCGCGACGATCAAGAACGCGCTCGAAGTGCAGAAATATCTGCACGATCAAATCGATCTGCCCGCAGCCGTCTATCATTCGAAATTGCAGAAGCACGATCGCGTTTCGGTTCACGAACTCTTCATGAACGAATCGATCCGCGCCGTGGTCGCGACGAACGCCTTCGGCCTCGGTATCGACAAGTCGAACATCCGCTTCGTCATCCACTACGATCTGCCGGGATCGATCGAAGCGTACACGCAAGAAGCCGGACGCGCCGGCCGCGACGGCAATCCTTCGCGCTGCATCCTGCTCTATCGCATGAGCGATACGCGCGTGCAGAATTACTTCCTCACCGGCAAATATCCCGACATCGAAGAAGTGCAGAAGATCTTCGGCACGCTCGAATACTTCGGCGCTCAAAACGACGGCGTCTCGCTTGCGGATCTGCGTAAGATCTCGCAGCTGCCGCTCACCAAACTCAAAGTCGTCCTCGCGCTCTTGAAGAAGGCCGAGTTCATCGAGATGCGCGCGAAGAGCCGCTACGGCTTGACCGAAGACGCGCTCAAGAATCGCGATCTCGTGCTCAACCTCGCGAACTACGACACGAAGAAGTCGTACGATCAGAGTAAGCTCGCGATGATGCTGCAGTATAGCGAGACGCGCGGCTGCCGCCGTAAGTTCATCTTGAATTACTTCGGCGAAGACTACGAACGCGACACGTGCGGCGCGTGCGACAATTGTCTGCGCGCCGCGAAGACGACGCAGATGGAAACGCGCGTGACCAGCGGTTACCACATCGCCGACGTCGTGTCGCATCCGAAGTTCGG
>CAZZUZ010000353.1:0-2154 GCA_964657315.1 Vulcanimicrobiota bacterium | reverse complement strand
AGCAGATGCGGTCTGCGGCCCGCCATCTTCGCGAGCGTAGGATTGGTGCCCGAGAACGGCACGCGCGCGTCGGCGCATTCGATCACGACGTCGATCCCCGCCATGTCCTCGGTGATCCGGCGCATGGCCTTGGCCATGTGGCCCGGATACCACTGGATCGTACGCTCGATCTCGGCGCGTTCTTCCATCGCGTTAGCGTATCACGCGCGCGTGGGCGAGCGGCCAGACTTCGAGAATCGCGCGGCCGATGAGATCGCTTGCGGGCACGAAGCCCCACGCGCGCGAGTCGTCGCTGTTGGGCCGGTCGTCGCCCAGCACGAAGTACGCATCGTTCGGCACGACGGTCTTCGCGAGGCTGCGCGCGTCGCGGAACCGCACGTACGGTTCGTCCAGGACCGCGCCGTCGACGCTGACGACTCCGCGATCGATCGCGACCGTGTCTCCGGGCATGCCGATCAAACGTTTGAGGTAGACCGCCGGTGCGGAACGCTCGTGCTTGAACGCGACCACGTCGCCGCGCGACGGTTTGCCGAAGCGGTACGAGAGCACGTTGATCACCACGTAATCGCCCGATGCGATGCGAGGCGTCATCGAAATGCCCGACACTTGGCTCGGACGCAGACCCAGCACCGCGTAGACGATCGCCAGAAGCAGCACGCATTCGCCCGTGAGCTTCGCCGCCGATTTCATACGTGCGGACGATTGCACGGAAGCGCGGTTATTTTAAGACGCGGATGCGGTCGAGCGGCCAGAAGATGAAGAACGCGTGTCCGGTGAAGCCGGCCGGCTTACCCGCTTCTTGTCCCGTATAGAACGTGCCCGACGTTTGCGCGAAGCCCCACATGTGCGAGTCTTCCGAATCGTTGCGATTGTCGCCCATCATGAAATAGCAGCCGGGCGGAATCGTATCGGGCGACGTCCACTTGTCTTTGGGCGGGATGTTCGCTTGCGAAGAGTCGAGCGGAGTGCCGTCTACGTAGATGCCGTAATTCTTGATCTCGAGTTCGTAGTTGGGCTCTTGCGCGATGTACGGCTCTTTGAGCGCGACGCCGTTACGATAGACGACGCCCTGATGGATGCGCAACTTCTCGCCCGGACTCCCGATCAAACGCTTGATGAAGTCGTTCGTGGTCTCGACGGGCGGCGTGAAGACGATGATGTCCTGATCGTGCGGTTTGGAGACCTTGTATTCGAACTCGTTGGCCAGCAAGACGTCGTGGATCATGAGCGTCGGGACCATCGAAGCGCTCGGAATGAAGAACGTGCGAACCACGAACGTGATGAGGAACAGCGCGACGAGGCCCGCCACGATAAACGCGTCGAGGTATTCCTTGACGACGGCGATCGTGGACGGCTGCGGTGCTTCGGGAGCGCGATCGTCTGCGATCGGCGGAATCGGCATCGCCGACGTGCCGGCCACGCCGACCGTCGCGGGACGGAACGACAAGACCAGGCGTACGACGCCCAGTACGACGATGAGACCGAAGAGTTCGAGCGGGGTCAAGAGACGGGCGCCCTAGACGCGCGCGACTTTCTTTTCCTTGATGCGAGCGGCTTTGCCGACCTTCGTCGAGAGATAGTAGAGGCGGCTACGACGGACGATGCCGCGCTTGCTCACTTCTATTTTGTCGACGCGGGGGCTGTGCAGCAAAAAGGACTTCTCGACGCCGACGCCGTGCGAGATGCGACGAACCGTGATCGTTTCGCCGATCTGACCGCCCTTGCGGACGATGACGATGCCCTCGAACATCTGAATGCGTTCTTTGCCGCCTTCGACGATCTTCGAGTAGACCTTGACCGTGTCGCCGGGGCGAAAATCGGGAACTTCGGACGCGGGTTTGAGCTGTTCGCGTTCCAGCAAATCGATGACGTTCATGTGGTCCTTTGAAAACGTCCCTCGGCGGCGTGTGCTGGGGACGGAAAATTTACCGCGGGGGCAACCTCGGGATTGTAACACGAGGTGTCGCCTTAGGCAATTCCGTCCGATGTCGCAGCCGCGCGGCTACATCTCGGGGACGGGCGGCTCCAGGAGGTCGGCACGACGGGCGATGGTGCGCGCGCGGGACTGTTCGCGTCGCCAAGCGGCGATCTTGGCGTGGTCGCCCGAGAGCAAGACCTCCGGGATCGCGGCGCCTCGGAACACGGCCGGCCGCG
>CAZZUZ010000352.1:0-2203 GCA_964657315.1 Vulcanimicrobiota bacterium | reverse complement strand
CGAAGTGCGCGCGATGGCGATCGCGGTCGTGTATTCGATCGGCACGCTCGCCGGAGGCGTGCTTGCGCCGGCGCTCTTCGGAGCGCTCATCGCGACGAAGCAGCCGCGGATGGTCTTCGTCGGGTACGCGATCGCCGCGGTCGCGATGCTCGCCGCCGCCGCGATCGAGTGGCTCTTCGGCATCGAAGCCGCCGGCAAGAAACTCGAAGACGTCGCGGCGCCGCTGAGCAGTGCTGCCGCCTGAGCGCTAACCGTTCGCGGCGACGAGAACGCAGACCGGGAAATCGGCGAGGACGTCCTTCGCCAACACGAAGGCGCGACCGTCGCCGTCGATCTCGGGCGTAACGGTCTTGCCGGTAAAACGATCGACGTAGGTCTTCGCGGCGGTCTCGGGCAAGGTGACGCGCTCTCGATCGAAGACCGCGTGCAGACCGCCGTCCCATTCCACACGGCGGTTCATCAGCCGCGGCACGATGACCACGACGCTCTCACGCGCGAACGCCAAGAGATGATCGTCCGCGCCGTCGGAAACGCTCAGCGCTTCATAGCTCGAACCCAAGAACAGATCGCGCATCTCGAGGCGCAGATGCAGCAAACGCCACGTGACGAATGCTTTGACGCAGCCCGAATGCCAATTCGCGAGCACGCCTTGCGCGAGCCCGGCGAGATCTCCCGCGGCGAGCCGCTCTTCGAACGTTGCGAGCGTGCGCTCGCGATCTTCGTAGTCGACGTCGCGGCGATTGTCCGGGTCGACGAGGCTCAGGTCCCAATACTCCGTGCCCTGATACGTATCGGGAACGCCCGGCGCCGTGAGTTTGATCGTCGTCTGCGCGAGGCTGTTGACGGCGCCGAGTGCGGCACATTCACGCGCGAGCTCGCGCAGTCCGGCGAGGAACGTGTTGCCGCGTTTGGGCGAGAGGATCGATCGCATGAACGCGATCGCCGCATCTTCGTAGGCTGCGTTCGGGTTCGCCCAGCTGGTGCGAAACTTCGCCTCGCGCAACGCCTTGCGCAGATACTCTTCGATGCGGTCGGCGTAGGGCGTCATCTCCGTTTCGGGGATCGTTTCGAGTTCGAGCCACTCGGCCGGAAACGTGCCGACGAGCGTCTGATACAGAAAATACTCGTCGTTATCGGTAGGCGCGGAGAGGTTGTCGACGACGGACTTGCGCCGCGCGTTCATGCGGCTCCAGCGTTTGATCGTACGATCCCACAGCCCCGGCATCTCCGAGAGCGAATCGATGCGTAGCCGCGTATCTTCGCCGCGTTTGTGATCGTGCGTCGCGGTCGCGAGCATCGCGTGCGGATGCGTTTCCGCACGGCGCGCGGCGGCTTTGTGAAATGCGCCGGCAGACGTCCCGAACTGGCGCGGATCGCCGCCCACTTCGTTGATCGAGCAGAGCCGGACGTAGCGATAGAATGCGGTGTCTTCGACGGCCTTGGCCATCACGGGACTCGTGTATTGCTGAAACTTCATCGTAAAGCGCAGCACTTCTCGGCGGTCGTATTTGTCCGACGTCGCGGGTGCCGAGAGAGTGAGTACAGACTCCAGGAAATCGAACACGCGCGGATCGCCGAGTTCGCTGCGTTTGCGCGCCGCGCCGATCGCCCAGCCGATGTAACGGCGATCCTCCTCTTCGAGGTTACCGCTCGTCACGTACGTCCGATACACCGGAAACGAAGCGACCGTCTCGACGAGCGCGTCGTGCAGCACGTTGTAGGTGAAGTCGTTCGAACGGCGGTCTTCTTTCGCGATACGGTCGAACATGTTGGCGAGGACTTCGAGTTCGCTCGCGAGCGCGAGACGCATGATGTCCTTCTTCGCGCGGTAGGCGAACATCTCGAAGTCGGTCGCGATGCCGGCGAACTGCCGGTAGAGCCGGTCGAACGACGCTTCAGATTTCGCATCGACGAAGAGTCCGTTGACCTCGTTCATGAAGTCGTAGCCGGTCGTGCCGTCGATGGGCCAGTCGACGCGGATGGCTTCCGAACGCGCGAGGATCTTCTCGACGACGAGATACAAGGATTGTCCGAGCGCTTTCGCGCGATCGTGCAGCAACCGGCAATAGCTCGCGGGATTGAAGAGACCGTCGACGTGATCGATCCGTAAGCCCTGGACGACGCCGCGTTCGACGAGATCGAATGCGAGCCGGTGCGTCGAGCCGAGCACCTCGGCGTCTTCGACGCGCACGCCGGCGAGATC
>CAZZUZ010000351.1:0-2335 GCA_964657315.1 Vulcanimicrobiota bacterium | reverse complement strand
CATTTTCGTGTAGATAGCGGCTTGATTGTCCGGCAGATCCGTGAAGACGTAGATCTCCCAGAGCGGACGCGCGCGATTGAGCGGGTGCGAGTGCAGCCAACTCACGAGCCGCTGCAGGCTCGCGCGATCGCCCGGTGCGGGAAGCGCCGCGCGCAGCACGTGACGTACCACGTCGAAGTCGTCGTCTTCCACCCAACTCGGCCGGTCGACCCCGAGCGGCGTCGAGACGAGCTTACAGGTAAGGGCCTTCGCGAGCGGGACGCGCTCGCGAAAGACGGCGAGCATGTCCTCGAAAAAGTCGCCCCGGTATTCCGGCGGCAACTGCACGATCGCAAGCGATCCGACGTGCATCGGCGTCTCCGGCGTCTCGGTAAAGAGAAAGGCCGAGTCGATGACGGAGAGCTTCCGGATGGTGCTGCCCATAATGTGACGATTCCGCTTGGCGCTTTTGAGGGTGAACCCTTGACGACGATGGGGAAGAAAAGCGAAATGGCCCTCTCATTGCCCGTGTCTGCTCTCGTCCCGAACCTTCCGCCGTCACGCTTGCGTTGGCTAGCCGAATTTCGCTGGGTGTACGAATACGGGTTTTCGATCGCAACCGCGCCCCTGCTGCTGCGCGCGCCGCGCGGCGATGGGCATCCGGTTCTGGTTTTGCCGGGCTTTCTTGCGACCGACGTCTCGACGGGACCGCTGCGCCGCTATCTCAACGCGATCGGGTACCACGCGCATGCATGGAAACTCGGTCGCAACCTCGGCCACGTCCAGAACATGCGGCGCACGCTCGGCGCGCGGCTCGACGCGATCGCGCAACATTCCGGACGCAAGGTCAGCGTCGTCGGCTGGAGCCTCGGCGGCGTGTATGCCCGCATGCTCGCGCTCGAACGCCCCGACGTCGTCCGCGACGTCATCACCCTCGGCAGCCCGTTCTCACGCCACCCCGGCGCGAGCAACATCAGCAAGCTCTACGCGCGCGTATCGGGCGAAGGCCCGAGCCACGATATAGACGCCGCAACGATGATGTTCCCGAGCGCGCTCGACCTCATCGCGGGCGACCTGCCCGTGCCCGCAACGTCGATCTTCTCGAAATGCGACGGCATCGTCGATTGGCACGCGACGCTCATCAAAGCGAACGAACGCGCGCAAAACATCGAAGTCCTCGGCGCGAGCCATATCGGCCTCGGCGTGAGCGCACCGGTTGCCTGGGCCGTCGCCGACCGCCTCGCCCAACCCGATGGTGAGTTCTCGCCGTTCGCAAAAAGCGGCCCCTTCAAGCTCGCGTACGGAGACGTCACGATCTCGAAGTAAGGACCGCGAAACGCTTCAACCCTCGTTGACGTGAACATCGTAAGGCCCCACATCGGAACCATAAAACTCTTCATACGCAGAATACCTTCGAGAAGAGTGTTCTTCGAATGATGCACATCGTCATCGCGCTTTGATGCGAAGCTTGATGCCGCTCAGTCTCCATTTTGAAGTGCTCTGCAGATGATGACAATCTTTTACTGGATCACGCGATGCATTTCCGTCGCCGCCGCTATTTCCGCATTTGCTTTTGCCGACGTCAAGAGCGCGGAAGCGAAATCAATCGTCCCGCCTCCACCATCATCCCAACTTGGTTCAGCCAATCTTAGCACACCAGATCTTCTATCAGCGGTGGCTTGCTCTGTCGCCTATTCAGCGAACAATGACAGGAACCGAGCCGACGAGGCAACCTTTGCACTCGTAGTCGGTCCAAAGCAACCAGCACCGCCTACGGGTATTCCAGAGTACGGGATTGGCTTACCATCGGCACTTCCGATGTTTCAAGTCCCTCTCCGGCGACTATCGCATTCGCGAACGGCTTTACAATAAGCTTGATGGATCCCAATGATTTTTCATCAGCGGCACAAGCGGCATACCTCTACGATCTTGCGCGGACCGAACGGCACAGTCAAATGGAGTGGACCTTATTCAGTGGCTATTAGTAGCATGACGTTGAGCGTTAACATTCCGCTTACTCAATATGTGGTCCACCACACTTATCACGTAGAAATTGTAAGAACCGGGATAGCAGGTTCGCTAGCGGATTCGGGAAGCAATCATCGGTCGATCTCGACTGATGCAAAACTGGTCTCACGCTGGCAGAATTTTCCTAGGAGATCTCTCGTATTCTCTTGTCACTAGGAGATCACAGAATAGTCGTGTCCTAACCAAGGCATCGAGGACCTTCGTGCTCACAAAACGTGAAGCGCAAAGCGCCTTTTTAGTATTCTTCCATCATGTCGTTAACAACCATGTCCTGAGCAAAGAGGAGTAGCAGCGTGGTCGTGTTTGGCCGTGTTTCGCAATCTTTAAT
>CAZZUZ010000350.1:0-2349 GCA_964657315.1 Vulcanimicrobiota bacterium | reverse complement strand
AACATCACGGATCCGAAGAAAACGCGCGAAGTCGTGCAGCTCGCAAAAGACATGGGGACGCCGATCCGCATCGGCGTGAACATGGGCTCGCTCGCAGCCGATCTCGAGAAGCAGTTCGGCCACACGCCCGAAGCGATGGTGCGGTCCGCGTTGCGCCACGTCGAAATCCTCGAAGAACTCGATCACAAGCAGATCGTCATCTCGCTCAAAGCGCACGACGTGCTCACGACCATCGCGTCGTACCGGCTCGCGGACAAGATGCTGCGCGAGCGCAAGACGCCCTACGCGCTGCACCTCGGCGTGACCGAAGCCGGTCTGCCGCGTGAAGGCACGATCAAGTCGTCCATCGGCATGGGCGTGCTGCTCTTCGAAGGCATCGGCGATACGCTGCGCGCCTCGCTCGCGGCCGACCCGGTCGAAGAAATTCCCGTCTGCTGGGGCATCCTCAAAGCGCTCGGCATCCGCGAGAAGGGCTTCGACATCACGGCGTGTCCGTCGTGCGGCCGTGCCGACATCGAAGTCGTCGAACTCGCGCGTCAGGTCGAAGCGATCGCCAAAGAGTACACGGCGCCCGTGAAGGTGGCCGTCATGGGCTGCGTGGTCAACGGACCGGGTGAGAGCAAGATGGCCGACGTCGGCGTGGCCGGCGGTAAGGGCAAGGGCGCGATCTTCCGTAAGGGCGAGCTCATCGGCACGTGGCCCGAGGCGGAATTGCTCGGCGCGTTGCGACTCGAGATCGAGAAAGTCATCGTGGATCTCTATCCCGATTTCATCGGGGAAACCAACTATGGCAAAAATCTCGCCACGGTATCCTAGTCTTCGCTCGGTTTCGGTCACCGCGGGCGTCGCGGTGTTCGCCGCGGCCGTGAGCACGCTCTCGGCGCCGGTTTCGTTGCGCGTCGACGGACGGAGCATGGTCTCCGACGTGCCGCCCGTCACGACCGCGAAAGACACGTATTTGCCGCTGCGCGTCGTCGCCGAATCGCTCGGCGCCGATACCGATTACGATGCGAAGACGGGTGCGATCGTACTCGTACGCGGGACGAGCACGCTGCGCTTGCGCACGGGCGACCGGCTCGCAACGCTCAACGGACGCAAGATGACCTTGCGCTCCGCACCCTTCTCCGTTCGTGGCCGCACGATGGTCCCGACCACGACGATCGCCCGCGCGTTCAAGACTCGCGTGCAGTACGATCCGTCACGCGCCGTCGTCGACGTGATCACCACGAACTCCGAAGAGGCCGGCGCTCAAACCGACGCGCCGTAACGCCGCCTCGACGGCGGGGAATCCGTCGGTTTCTCGCCGGGTAACGGATCCTGACGTCTAGGATCGTGAACCGCGTGCGTTCGCTGCGAGTTTGCGCGCTCGCAGTGTCCGCATCCGGGCTTTCCATTCGTTCGACAGCGGTTCGAGTGCGAGCACCGTTTCGAAGAGGCGGTCGTCTTCGAGTCCGTCGCGCAGTGCGCGAGTGACGCGATCCACGGACCACTGCGACAACGGACGATCCTGCAGCGTCAGCGTATCGCCCGGGGCAACCCAACCCGGCCGCAGGACCCGCATGTAGTAGCCCGTGTATCCCGACGCCTCGATCCACCCGCGCAGTGAAGGGAGACCCAGCGCGCGGCCCGGCGTCGCACAGCGCTCCGTCGGCTGAGTGATCGCGACCGACGCTCCGCCGACGGCGTAGCGGTCGCCGATGCATACGCCGGTTTCGACGCCGCCGATCGTCGTGAAATTTTCGCCGAACGCCGGGACGGGCAGCGGGCGGCTCGCCAGCCTCTCGTAGTGTGCGTAGTGATCGATGCTGAAGACGTGCAGCGTCATGTTCGGGCCGTGATGGCCCTTGTAGGCGCTCGCGTCGCCGGCGAATCCGTCCTCGCCGAGCCAGAGCGGACCGCTCACCGGCGTCCGGCGCACGGCGCTACGGAAGGTACGGCCCGTGGCGTCGATCTCCGAACCGACCGCACCCACATTGAGCGACGCAATGACGAAGGCCACCCCGTGCTCTTGAATCGCCCCCGGCCTTCGACCTTTGGTAAGGGGGTAAAGCGGTGACGCGTCAGAACGAACGGCGCAAATGTCGTTCGTGCAGCGCCTCGTCGCCACAACCAACGTCGATTCGCTGCGCGCGCTCGCGCAAAACAAAGTCTTGCGGCGCGCGCTCGGCGCGCGCGATCTCGCCGCGATCGGCATCGGCGCGATGATCGGCGGCGGTATCTTCACGACGATCGGCACGGGCGTCAAAGGCGCGGGCCCGGCCGTCATCGTTTCCTACCTGCTCGCCGGCTTCACGTCGTTCTTCGCCGCGCTCTGCTACGCCGAACTCGGCGCGATGGTGCCGATCGCGG
>CAZZUZ010000349.1:0-2364 GCA_964657315.1 Vulcanimicrobiota bacterium | reverse complement strand
GCCGGCGTCCTCGTTTTTCCAGGCACGAATTCCGAAGAAGAAACGATCCGCGCGTGCCGCGCCGCGGGGCTGGACGCGAGCCTCGTGCATTGGAATGCTTCGCTCGACGACGTGCGCGCGTTCGACGCGTACGTCCTACCCGGCGGCTTCGCCTACGAAGACCGCGTGCGCGCGGGCGCGATCGCCGCGCACGACCGCTTGATGACCGTGGTGCGCGAAGGCGCGGCCGTCGGAAAGCCCGTGCTCGGAATCTGTAACGGCGCGCAAATCCTGCTCGAGAGCGGTCTGGCACCGGGCCTCGACGGTGCGACGGTCGCGCAAGCCGGATTCACGCGTAACGCGCCCCATGGCAAATACCGGTCAACACACGTGTACGTGAAACTCTCCATTCCGCCCGAGCGCTGCACGATCACCGCGGCGCTCGCGCCGGGCACGGTCATCGGCGCCTGGGCGTCGCACGGCGAGGGACGCCTCGCCGCGCAGCCCGAGGTTCTCGCACGCCTGCAGCGCGAGCATCACGTGGCCTTCGTCTACTGCGATGCGTCGGGCGACGCGAGCGCGCCGGACGTCGTGCCCAACGGATCGCTGCTCGGCGCGGCCGCGCTCGTGAACGATCGCGGTAACGTGCTCGCGATCATGCCGCACCCCGAGCGCGACGCCTGGACGTACATGGATGCGGGCGCGGTTCGCGAGCGGGCGCGCGGCGACGCGGCGCTGACGCTCGCACCGGCCGGCGGCATCGCGCTCTTCCAAGGTCTGGCGCGAGCGCTCGCACGGTGATTCGCTGCATCGAAGTCCGGCTCACGATACCCGATAACGAAGCGCGCACGGCGTTCGCCACGCTCGGACGCCTCGGCGTCGCGGTGCGCGGTCTCGAACGCGCCGATCTGTATCGCTGCGACGTCGAAGACGCTGCGGCCGCGGGTCTCGCAGACGAGCTGCGCGCGTGCGAGGGGATCTTCAATCCCAACAAACACGCGCTCGTCGAGCGCGCGGGCGACGGTCCGGTCGCGGGCGAAGTGTGGGTCGACGAAGCCGGCCCGCTCGAACGCACCGATGCCCCCGTCGTCGTTTCGGGCCGGACGCTCGTCGGCGTCCGTTCCCTCGAACGCTACGTCGCATGGCGCGTGATCGGCGAGGACGGCGTCCCGGCGCCGCGCGAGACGGTCGCCGCAGCAACGAACGCACTTCTGTGCAACACCGCTTTCCAACGAGCACGATTTGAGGATCCCTCGCGATGATCGCTCCCGATAAGCTTCTGACCCCGCCGCAAGCGACGAGCCGGGACTTCTACACGGTGGCAACGCTCGGGTCGCACTCCGCGCTGCAGATCCTCAAAGGCGCCCACGACGAAGGCTTCCGCACTCTCGCGATCGCGAACCCCGCGATGGAGCGGCTCTACCGTTCGTACGCATTCGTCGACGAAGTCATTGCGATCGAATCGTACTCGAAGTTCATGTCGCTCGTGCCCGAACTAGAGAAGCGCAAGATCGTCATCGTGCCGCACGGTTCGTTCGTCGCGTACTTGTCGCTCGACGAGCACAAGAAGATGACGATCCCGTATTTCGGCAACAAAGCGGTGCTGGATTGGGAAGCGAGCCGCGAACTCCAGCGCGACTGGCTGCTCAAGGCCGGGCTCACGCTGCCGCGTCAGTTCAAGACCGGAGCCGAGATCGACCGTCCGGTCATCGTCAAGCTCTACGGCGCCGCGGGCGGCAAGGGCTACCAGTTCGTGCGCGACGCCCAGGACTTCGAGACGCGCGTCGGCTCGCTCGCGCGGCAGAACTACATCTTGCAAGAGTACATCATCGGCGTTCCGGCCTACATTCACTATTTCTACTCGCCGCTGACGGGCAAGCTCGAGATCATGAGCATGGATCGCCGCTACGAGACCAACGTCGATTCGCTCGGGCGCATTCCGGCCGCCGCCCAAGAACACATGGATATCGAGCCGAGCTACGTAGTCGTCGGCAACTCGCCGCTCGTGCTGCGCGAGTCGATGCTGGCCGAAGCCTATCGCATGGGCGAGGACGTCGTGCGGGTGAGCCAGGAGATCTGCGGGCCAAAGGGGCTCTTCGGGGCGTTCTGCATCGAAACGATCATCACGCCCGACGCACAATTCTATGTCATGGAGATTTCGGCGCGCATCGTCGCCGGTACGAATCCCTTCATCGACGGCTCGCCGTATTCGTATCTGAACTATTCGGAACCGATGTCGACGGGCCGCCGGATCGCGCGCGAGATCAAAAACGCGCTTCTCTCCAACAATCTACATGCGGTACTGGATGATTCGAGCGTTATTTAAGACCCTGAGCTTCGCGGCCGTCGCGACGCTCGTAGCTGGCGCGTTCCCGGCGCCGGCTC
>CAZZUZ010000348.1:0-2392 GCA_964657315.1 Vulcanimicrobiota bacterium | reverse complement strand
CACGTCGAAGTCGTTTTCGAGGATCGCTTGCAGCGCGCCGAAATCGGCGCGCTGCAGCGCATCGACCGCGGCGAGCGACGTACTCTCGTTGCGCGGTCGCGAGGGCGGCATGCCGTCGCGTTCGCGAGCGCTCGCGATCAGACCGTAGGCGGCGGCCGTCGGGACGAACGCATGCGGACGCACGACGACCGCCCACCATGGCGGCAGCGAGCCGATCGGCGTCACGCGTTCGCCCGTGCCTTCCACGAGCGCACCCGTGCCGCAGAGAAAGAACGGAACGTCGGATCCGAGCGAGCGCGCGGCGGCGTTCCACTCTACGTGGCTCACCGGCCCGAGGTCGCCGCCCATCGCGGCGCGCAGGATCGCCGCCGCATCGCTCGACCCGCCGCCGAGTCCGCCGCCCACGGGCGTGATCTTTTCGAGCCGAACCTCGAAGCGAAGCTGCGTCCCGCACAGCGCGAGCGCGCGCATGACGAGGTTATCGTTCGCCAGGGTCGCGTCGCCCACGGAAAACGTATGCTCGGAGCGCTCCGACGGCTGCAGCTCGATGCGATCGTAGAGGCCGATCGGCAGCATCACGCTGCGCAGCGAGTGATAGCCGTCGGCGCGGCGCGCGAGAATTTCCAGCGTCACGTTGATCTTCGCCGGAGCGAGCAGAGTCGGCACGCGCGCTAGTTTAACACAGGCTTCCGCCGCGTTTTCTTCAAATAACGGCGGGCTTTGCGCAAAATCTTTGGAGCGCGATACGAACTCTCGCTCCTGCTCATCGCGGGATCGGTCGTGTTGCTGGCCGCGATCTTTCTCGGCAACAGTATGGGAAACAAGGTTCTCGGTCAGATCACGAGTCGGGCGTCGTTCTCGACGACCCCCGTGCCCATCCCGACGGTCTCGGCCGGCGAGGAGACTGCGGCCGAGGTGATCAGCCGCCGCCATCAGGTGCTCAGCGTCGCGACGGATCCGGGGTTTCCCGATCCGCGCATCACGCCGGAACCGCCGCCCCCCGAGACGCCGCGTCCGACACCCAAGCCGTCGCCCTCGCCGACCTTCGACGATTCGGTCCCCACGCCGGAACCGCTCGAGAGCAACGGGGGGTACACGTCGCCGCCGCTGCCGATTCCGATCGCGAGCCATCCGCCGGACGAATCGCCCGCGCCGGACGAAAACGGTTCCCCGCGGCCGTCCGAGAGCCAGGCGCCGCGCGCCTCGCGCGTCTATCCCTCGTTGCCGCCCGCCGCTGCGCCCACGTAACTCGCGCGGCGACGTAGGTGTCTTACAATCGGTGGGGTCCAATTGGTACAATGGTTGGGCTTACGAGGAGTTTCTAGTGGCGAATAACGGTAACGGCAGCAGCGGACACGGTCAGACGGGGACGACGACGGTCAAACGCGGCCTCGCGCAGATGCTCAAGGGCGGCGTGATCATGGACGTCGTGACGCCGGAGCAGGCCGCGATCGCGCAAGAAGCCGGCGCAGTGGCCGTCATGGCGCTCGAACGCATCCCCGCCGACATTCGCGCTTCGGGCGGCGTCGCGCGCATGAGCGATCTGTCGCTCGTGCGGCGCATCATGGACACGGTCACGATCCCGGTCATGGCCAAATCGCGCATCGGCCACTTCGCCGAAGCTCGCTGCCTCGAGGCGCTGGGCGTCGACTATATCGACGAATCCGAAGTGCTCACGCCGGCCGACGACAAGTATCACATCGATAAGCACGGGTTCTCGGTGCCGTTCGTTTGCGGCGCGCGCGATCTTGGCGAGGCGTTGCGTCGCATCGCCGAAGGCGCGGCGATGATCCGCAGCAAGGGCGAAGCCGGTTCGGGCAACATCGTCGAAGCCGTGCGCCACATGCGCGCGATCCGCGACGCCATCGCGGCGCTTTCGGTCGCTCCGACCGAAGAACTCGTGTCGCACGCGCGCGATCTCGGTGCGCCGCTCGATCTCGTGCAATACGTCGCGCGAGAAAAGAAATTGCCGGTCGTGCTCTTCTGTGCCGGCGGCGTTTCGACGCCGGCCGATGCGGCGCTCATGATGGAACTCGGCGCCGAAGGCATCTTCGTCGGTAGCGGCATTTTCAAGGCCGCGGCCGTGTACAAGAACGGCGCGCCGGAATACGACGACAACGGATTCCCGAAAGTCGATCCGGACATCGCGCTGCGTTACGCACGTTCGATCGTCGCGGCTACGACGCACTACGAGGATCCCAAAGCCGTCGTCGCGGCGTCGCTCGAGCTCGCGGGCGCGAAACCGATGTACGGCATCGACCTGCGTCAGCTCGATGACAAACAATTGTTGAGCGTGCGCGGCAACTGACGCGTTGACGCCGGCCGGTCCCGTCGTCGGCGTCCTCGCCCTGCAGGGCGACGTCGAGGAACACGTGCGCGCGCTCGAAGCTTC
>CAZZUZ010000347.1:0-2415 GCA_964657315.1 Vulcanimicrobiota bacterium | reverse complement strand
ATTCGGCCGACACGCTTTCGCATAAGGCGGAAGTTGCGATGCGCGAGGCGCGCGGCACGGGCGGCGACCGGTCCGTGACGTACTCCGAAGAGTTGGAGCGCTTGCGCAATCGCCGCGTCGGACTCGAGCGCGACCTGCACAAAGCCGTCGAACGCAGCGAATTCGAACTGCACTATCAGCCGATCATCGGCGCCGCGGGCGCCGTCGTCGCGCTCGAAGCGTTGCTGCGCTGGCAGCATCCGGTGCACGGCCGGATTGCGCCCGACGAATTCATTCCGATCGCCGAAGAGAACGGCGCGATCGTATCGATCGGGCGCTGGGTGCTGCACGCGGCCTGCGAACAACTGCGCGCGTTCCGCAAGGAAACGGGCGTGCCGTTGCGCGTCGCGGTCAACGTCTCCGCACGGCAATTTTCCGACGTGGACCTCATCAGGGTCATCGCCGAAGCGCTCGCATTCGGCGATCTGCCGGCGAGCGCGCTCGAGATCGAGATAACCGAAAGTACGATCGCGATCGACGCCGCGCAGGCGACCCGCGTGCTCAGCGAACTGCGCGCGGCGGGCGTGACCCTCTCCGTCGACGATTTCGGGACTGGCTATAGTTCGCTAGCAAACCTGCGCCGCTTTCCGATCGATAACCTCAAGATCGACCGGTCGTTCGTCGCGAAGATTCCGGAGGACGTCGAGGACTGCGCCATCGTCGAAGCGATCGTCGGTCTCGCACGTCAGCTCTCGCTTGCCGTCATCGCCGAAGGCGTGGAAACGCAGGCGCAGGCGGGGTATCTGATGGGTCTGGGTTGCGAGATGCTCCAGGGCTACCATTTCGCACGCCCGCTCGTTCCGCGCGAGGTCGTGCGGTTCGTGCGCGACAACCGGCGCGCGCTCGGCAAGCGCCGGCACGCCTAGTCGTTCTTCGCTAGCGCAGCTGACTATCGAAGAAGGTGTAGATCTCGGTCGCGTTCTCGACGCGCTGCTGGAACGAGCGATCGAGACCGTGTCCCTGACCGTCCTGTTGGATCAGCAGCACGGGGTTGGTCGAGGTGGTGTCGGCCTGCAGTTCGGCGACCATCTTGCGCGAGTTATATGGATCGACTCGCGGGTCGTTGCTGCCGGTGGTCATGAGAACGGCGGGATACGCCGTGCCCGGGTGAACGTTCTGATACGGCGACTGCTTGATCATGAACGCGAACTCGTGCGGATCGCGAACCGTGCCGAATTCGCTCGTGTTGTACGCCCCGTTGGGCGTGAGTTCGTAGCGCATGAGATCGTAGATGCCGACTTGCGAAACGACCGCGCGATAGAGATCGGGATTGCGCGTGAGCGCGAGTCCCATGAGGAACCCGCCCGCGCTGCCGCCTTCGATTCCGAGGTGCTGCGCGTTGCCGTAGCCGTTGCGTCCGAGCCAGATCGCGCAGGCGGCGAGGTCGTCCGCGGAGACGGTTTTGGTCGCCAGACGCGCGGCCTGATGCCAAGATTCGCCGTACTCGCCGCCGCCGCGGACCATCGCTTGAGCGTATACGCCCCCGCGTTCGAGCCAGGCCAGGCCCGTTCCGACGAAGTGCGGGCTCGAAATTTTTCCGTACGCGCCGTACGCGGTGAGGATCGTCGGCGCCGTGCCGTCGTTTGCGATGCCGCGCTTGTGCACGATCTCGAGCGGAATCTTCACGCGTCCGTCGAGCGAGGGGACGAAGACGCGCTCGGTCTCGATGTCGGAATAATTGCCCGGGCCGACGTCCGCGATCCCCGACTCTTGCATGATGTTGGACTCGGGATCGTACGAGAGCCATTCATCGCGCTGCGTGTACGTTTCGTAGCCGACGACGACGGGGCCGCCGCTCGGATCGCCCGAGAGCACGTCGATCGTTGCGAACGCCGGAATCGGCAGCGAGTAGACGAGTTTTGCCGTACGATCGAACAGACGCGCTTTCGAATCGCCGGCGTCGCTGTCGACCGTGATGAAACCGCCCGCGATCGGCACGACGCTCTGTATGACGTAATAGGAGGCCGGAACGGCAACCTTCGCATTGAGGAACGATCCGCCCGGTAACAGGGCGACGACTTCGCCGCGCGACTCGCGTTTGTGCGAGATCGCGTAGAATGCGTCGCCGACGAACGCGCCGCCGGGATCGTCGCTCTTGCCGATGCCCGCATCGGGCGGAGCGACCAAGACGAACGGCCCGTCGCTACGGCGCATGTAGATCGACGCCGGAACGCCGTCGCCCGCGGTAACGGCGATTTCGGAAACCGCGCCGTCGATCGAATTCGCGAGGTGGTATTCGGCGTTCGCCGCGAGGCCTTTTCCGAAGACGTACGTGTCGGTCGACGGGTTCGTGCCCAAGACGTGATGGTAGACGAGCATTCCCGACGTCGCGAACGAGCCGTCGGGATTCTGCGGCCACTGCGTGTGTTCGAAGCC
>CAZZUZ010000346.1:0-2522 GCA_964657315.1 Vulcanimicrobiota bacterium | reverse complement strand
GGAATCGAAACGCCCGCGACCCGCTCGGCCATACGGGCCAGCGCTTCGAGCGGCTCGTAAACGGCCGTAACGCCGCGATGACAGCGAATGGTTGCGATGACCGATTCCGCAGCCGGCGCCTTGAATTCCGTGAGCAGCCGCGTCTTACCGGCACCGGGCGCGCCGCTCAGACCGACGGCGCGCGCGCCGGCTACTGCGGCGATGAATTCAGATCTTCCGACGAGCGGAGTCATCAGCGCCCCTTCGTCGCCCCCGTCTTCTGAGCAGGACGAACTTTCGTCCACGTGGCGATCTCGGCGCCAAGCACGTCGAGCATGTTGCCTTGGACGAGCGCAACGTCTTCGAGGTGTAAGCCCCAGCCGGTAACGATCTCGGCATCTTCGAGCCGCTGCTTGAGACGCGCGGCCTTCCGGCCCGGGCGGACGCTGACGATGAAGCCGTCGCCCGTCATATCCGACCGGCATTTTCCGGTCAACTGACCGAGGGTCTCGACCCACGGCGGATCGCTCGCCGGCGCGTCCGGCGCCTTCTTGTGAAAGAACTTCAGCGACGCGGCACCGCCCGCGGGGGCTGCGGGATTGACGCACGCGCTCACGAGGCCGTTGTCGAGCGGCGTTCCGAACCGGAAGATGGGCGACGTATCGTTCGAGAGATAGGAGCCCCACGCGTACGCGCAGCCCGTTTGCGCGGCCGACGAACACACCGGCACGTGCTTGAACGTTCCGCCGGCTTTCTTGCCGTGCGGGATCGCGAGCGACGGATCGCCTGCGAGAAACGCCGAGACCAGGAGCTTCTGCTGCGGCGTGCCGTCGATCATCTCGGCGATGAGGCGCTGCAGCAGGATCGTGCCTTGGCTGTGACCGACGAGCACGACGCCGCGTCCGCCGTTGTCGTGCGCGAGGTAATAGGTCCACGCGGCCGCGATGTCGCCGAACGATTCGTCGAAGGATTCGGGCGCCCCGCCGCTCATCATCCGGCGTAGACCAAAGATAGTTATCTGCCGGTAAACCGGCGCGAACAGGCGGCAACGCGACGCGAGCCGGCCGGCCTGATGGTTTGCGACTTCACGAATTTCCGGCGAGATCTCGAGGTCGCTGAGGACGCGCTCTTCCTGCGAGACCGTCGGGTACACGTAGAAACAATCGATCGGCGCGTCGTTCGCGGGTGAAAATGCGATCGTTGCGCCCGGGCCCTGCGGAGTGTCGATCTTCGCATCGAGGCCGGCGGTGCACGCGTCCTCGGCGTCCGGACGGCAAATCCAGTTAGCCGCCTGCGCGTAATCCGGCGCCGCAGTGGTCGCGGTTGGCGCGGCGCTGGGAGCGGAAGTGGGCTCCGCCGCGGCGGTCCATGCGGGCAGTGAGAACGCGTACAGCGCGACGAGGCCCGCGAACCGGCGGTAGCATTTCACCAATAGAGTTCTGCGACTTTCTTGCATACGTGAGATGGACGCGCGCTACGCTTCCGACGCCCGAAGCAAAGCGAGACTCGCGACGATGATGCGACGAAGCGGGCGGCGATTCCGGCAATGCGCGCGACGAGACGTGCGTGTGAAAGTGCGAGTTATGTGTAGAAAAGTGTATTCGTTTGGTAAGGACGGTCTGCGATGATGCGCCCATGGATAAACGCGTTCTCGCCGACTGGTTCCTCACCGGGCTCACGGTCGGTTCGTTTCTCGCAGCGGTCTCGACGTTCGTCGTCGCTTGCGTCGACTTCATGGGCGGCTCGACGTGGGCGGCCGGTGAATTCGAGCTCTCGATCCTCTGCGGCCTCGCTTTCGTATCGACGATCCGGAGCTATCGTTTCGACGACTCCGGCTCCTGAGCCGCGACGATCAACGTCTCGTTCGCGAGTCGCGCTTTCGGCGAGAGCTTGCGAGCCGGTGGAACGCCGAGTCGAAAGGCATTGACGAGCCGATGACCCGGCGGCGTGCCGAACTCGCGCGCCACGATCGCGCGAATCTCCGGATCGTCCGCAAGCACCGACATCGGCGCGGCCGATAAACCGAGCTGCTCGAACTCGAGCCACAGCCGATAGAAACGCCGGCCCGTCAGCAGCGGATCTTCGCCTTCGGGGCGATGAAAGAACGCAATCGTTTGCGCGCTGCGGATTACCGGAGCTTCGGCGACCGTTGCGGGCGCGATGCGGACCGCGTCGAGCGCTTCGAAGACGCGCGGCGCGAGAATGACGCCGGCGGCCGCCGCGGTGAGCGGCGACATTTCCATCGCCTCGGCACTCAGCCCGTCGAGGGAGTATTTCGGATCGCGGCGTGAGAGCCGCAGCCAAGACACGAGTTCGCGCCGATACGCTCGGTCGCGGTAGGTGCGCAGCGCGCCGCGATCGTTGAGTTCCGCGATTCGCGCGATCGCCTCCGGCGTTTCGGCGAGGGTGACGTCTCCGTTTTCCGTCAACGCGCGCGCATCGATCCGCGCGGCGCCTTTTGCGAACGTGCCGCGATACGAGCGCCGCGTCGTCACGTACGGTGAGAGCGGGTCGACTACGGCACCGGGCGAGAGCGTTAGCCG
>CAZZUZ010000345.1:0-2551 GCA_964657315.1 Vulcanimicrobiota bacterium | reverse complement strand
TCGCATGCGGCGTCGCGATCGCCGCGCTTCCGGTTCAGAACCTCGCGACTCTCTTGCCCGGCATCGCGCCGCGCTTCCGCGCACGCGTCGCTTCGCTGCCGCAGCGCTACGGTGCGTTCGTCGTCTATTGCGGCCTGCCGCCGAACGTCGTGCCGGACGATCTCGCCACGCACCATCAGTTGGTGCGTACCTACGGCGAAACGCTCGGCGACGGAAATAGTGCGTTCCTGTCCTTTTCCGAGCCCGGCGATTCGCGCCGGGCGCGTAACGGCGGCCGGGCGGTCACGCTCTCGACGCACGTGGACGTCGCGCGTTTCGAGCGCGCGTACGCCGACGGATCGCTGCCGGCGGTCGTCGCCGCGTACCGCCGTACGCTCCTCGATGCGCTCGACCGCGTCGTTCCCGGCGCGTCGGCGCGAGCCGTCGTCGTCGAAAGCGCGACGCCGCACACCTTCGAACCCTACACGGGCCGCCTGCGCGGTCTCGTCGGCGGACTGCCGCAAACGCCCGGCAACACCATCATCGGCGGCTTCGGTCATCGCACGCCGGTCGCCGGTCTCTTCCTCGCAGGCGACACGGCGTTCCCGGGACAGAGCACCGTGGGCGCGTCGCTCGGCGGCTTCAACGCGGCGCGCGCGGCGTTACGCGCCTTGCGGATTTAGCTCTGCTTATCTTCTAATGTAGCGCGGAATTTCAGCTTGTCGGTGATGTAGCGCTCGTGCGTACCTTCGGCGATTTTCTCGCGCTCGTCGAACGCGGCGAACGCGAAGTTGATGCGGCGGCCGTCGACGCCGATGACCTCGACTTCGGTGCGAACGATGTAACCGACCGGCGTCGGGGCGATGTGCGTGAGATCGACGTACGAGCCCAGCGTGATCTGCTCGTCGGACAGCGCCGGCGCGAGACACGCGACGGCGGCTTCCTCGATGAGCTGCAACAACATCGGCGTCGACAGGACATCGACTCCTTTGTTGCCGGCTTTTTCGGCCGTCATCCACTCTTCGACGCGAGTCTGACTCTGATAGGTGCGACCGATGTCGACTTTGACGGGCATGCACCGGTCCTTTAGTCGCACGGAGCGTGCCTCCCGCTCCCGGTCGTCCGGTGAATCAAATTGGCGCTCGCGCGCGTATGATGTGCCGGATGTTCGAAATGCCGCCCCGAATCGCGAGCGGTGTTTCCGAGAGGAGTCTTATGAACGTACGCGCGCTCGCGTCTTTACTCGTCGCCTCGGCCGCGCTCACCGCGTGCGGCGGCGGTTCGAAATCGTCGGCACCCGCGGGACCGCCGCCGCTGGTGGTCGACGTCGCCGACGTCAAAGAGCAAGATATCTCGACGCGCCTGTCGCTCGACGGTCAGATCACTCCGCTCCAACAGTCGACGCTCAGCACGCCCGAATCAGGAACGGTCGCGGCCGTGCTGGTCAACGAAGGCGACCGCGTGACCAAGGGGCAATTGCTCGCGAAACTCGACGCGTCGCAGCTCGTCGCGCAACTCGCGGCGAACCGCGCCGCGGCTACGGAAGCCGAAGCGCATCTGAACGGCTCGGCGCTGCAAGCCCCGATCTCGTCGCAGGGCTACACGTCGACGGTCGCAACCGCACAGCAAAATCTTGCTGCGGCGCAGACGCGCATCCTCACCGCGAAGGCGGCGCTGCGCAACGCCGAGCTGCTGAATAATAGTAATCAGGCACTCGTTTCGCAGGGGTACGTCGCGTCGACCGCCGCGGAGCAGGCCCGCGCGACCTACGTGGCGGCGCTCCAGGAACTCAACAATGCGAAGGCGGCGCTGCCCGCCGCCCAAGCCGCGCTGCGTTCGGCGCAGAGCGCTACGGGCCAGACGAAAGTCGATCAGGCGACGATCGCCTCGAACCGCGCCGCGCTCGCGCAGGCGCAGGCCAACGTCCAGCTGCTGCAAACGCAGATCGCACAATCGTCGATCTACGCGCCGTTCGACGGCGTCGTCACGCAGCGTCTGCTCGATCCCGGCGCTTTCGCCGGTCCCAATGCCTCGATCGTCCAGGTCTCGCAGATCGACACCGTCTACGTCAATGCGAACGTGCCCGATGAAGATCTCGCGTACGTTCACGAGAACACGGCCGCGACGTTCACTTCCCAGAGCCTTCCCGGAAAGACGTTCGCGGGCCGCATCTTCGCGGTCAACGCGGTGCCGACGACGGGGACGCTCTCGTATCGCGCGCGCATGCGCCAGGCCAATCCTGGAGATACGCTCAGAGGTGGTATGCTCGTCACGGTGTTCGTTCAGAAAGAACGCCACCCGAACGCGCTGGTCGTTCCGCGTACCGCAGTCTTCGAAGGCGATCGAGGTTCCAATATCTATACCATCGTCGACGGCAAAGCCAAGATGCTGCCGGTGACGGTCGGATTGCAGACCGATACGCTCGCGGAAGTGCGTGGCAACGACGTGCGTTCGGGTATCAAGGTCATCACGACACGCCCGGACGCTCTCCAAGACGGCAGCGCCGTCGCCGTTGCCGGAGCGCCCGCTCCAGCCGCTCAAGCCGCGCATTAGGGCGCGGGTCATCTAACGA
>CAZZUZ010000344.1:0-2591 GCA_964657315.1 Vulcanimicrobiota bacterium | reverse complement strand
CGGCCGTCGCGCAAGGAAAACAGATGAACGCTCGGCTGACGAAGCTGCGTACCTTTGCCGGCCGCGCCGCGCGAAACGCTGCGCGCGAGTTCGATGCGCGCCTGCGCGTCGGCGGCGGTCTCGAAACGGATCACGTGCACGTTGCCGCGCGAATCGCGCAGGCGCAGATCGGAGCCGGGCGACTTCTGCTCGATCCGGCTACTGGGAAATGCGGCGAGCCGCTTCGCTAGCTTGGACTGAAGGAAACGCCCGAGCACGGCGAGCGTCGCCCCTTCGAGTTCGTGGCGCGACACGCGGTCGAGCGGCCGGCGTTCGTCTTCCATTTCCCGTTCCAGTGCGGCGAGCGCGAGCGAACCGAATTCGCGCGGATCGATCGGCGAACCGCCCAGGCGCCGCTTCTCGACCCACTCGCACACCGACGCGCGAATGGCCGATTCCACGATCGCCGGGGACCGGAGCATGAAGTTGAGCTTATCCGCTGCACCCGCACTTGCGGGACTGACCGTTTTCATCGTGCGGCCATAATCGCACGCGGGTGTGCCAACAGTATGTCACACCCCGGCGGCCTGCCGGGATTTTAGATGCTGGTAATCGGCCCGAGGATCGGGATCCAGACTTTGCCGGTCACGCTCATGGGTTCGACCGTCGGCGATGCGATGTTGACCGAACCCGTTCCCGCGTACTGATCTTGAAGGCCGTAAACGAGCAGGCCCAGCTGATCGCCTTTCTTGAGCCGCGTGCCGCCGCCGACGAGATCGAGGTCGAACGTACCGACGCCGCGGATCGGCGTGACGTTGTTGTCGATGAGGTCCCAATTGCTCGGCGTCGAGGAGGCCGCGTGCGTCTGGCCGAGCCCGACGTAGAGGATCGGCGTTCCGACGCCGATCGGAGCCGTCGTGGTGATTTGCAACTGCACGTGCGGCACGCCGGCTTCGACGATGTTGTCGGCCTGCGCGGTGTAGAGCGACTGCGCCGTCGGAATGTCCACCTGCGCACCCGAGACGACGGTCAGCGCGGAGGGAAGATCGAACTCCGTCCCCGCCTTGCCCGCCGTGATGGTCGGCACCGTCACCGCGTCGCCCGCCGAAAGCGAGATGCACGGATTGACCGGAATCGCGTTCGCAGCCCCCGACTGATACTTCAGGTATTGATTGAACCAGAGCACCGCCGCTTGATCTTCGTTGAGCGTCGAGCCGCAGCGCGAGTCTTCGTCGTCGTTCTGCGGCAGATATAGCGTCGCGCCGAGGTCGGGGACGATGCCGACGGAGTTGTGGCCGGCCTGATAGCTCAAGAGACGCACGTCGCCGCCGCCTTTTTGGAAGCAGCCGTAATTTTCGTAGCCGTTGTTGAAGTTGAACAGCGTGTCGCGCACGCCGATCCAGATCATCGCGTTGACCTTGGGCGGTGCGGTCGTCGGCGGCAAGAGCGGCATCGTGCCCGCGCCGCCGTTGGTCGCGATCGTCGTGCCGTTACAGAAATAATCGGCGCTATGGTAGTTGAAGAAATCTGCCGCAAACGGGTCTTCTTGATCCGCCGCGAGATCCGAAACGAACAGCTCGTTGACGAACGGATCGAACTGTGCGCGATTGAGCCCGCTGCCCGCCTGCTGACCGTCGCCGAACAAGAAGAGGTTCCAGAGCGTTTTCGGCGTCGTGCCTTGGAAGAGCGAGTAGCTCAAATTTCCCGGCGTGATGTTCGGCGTGATCGCGCGCAGGCGATGACGCTTGTCGACGTTCGCGAGCATGACCTGATACATGCCGCCGTACGAACCGCCCATCGCACCCATGATGGGCTCGGAGGGGTCGTCGCCTTCGAGCGTCGGCCCGAACGCAAGCCAAGGCAGCTTCGCCTGCGCCCAGTCCATGACGGCGATGTAGTCCTTGCCTTCGTAATCGGGATCCATCACGCGAATCTTGCCCGTCGTTTCGCCCATGCCGCGTTGATCGAAACTAATTGCTCCGTAGCCGCTCGCGACGACGTACGCGAGGTTTTCGCCGACGCTGTATCCCTCGGTCGAACTCGGTGCGCCGCCGCTGACGCTTTGCGTGCGCGTGCCGCCGAAGCCCGCCGCCTGGAGCACGAGCGGATACTTCACGCCGCCGCAAATGTTCGGCGGCTCGAACACGGTCATCGCGACGGTATCGCCGGTCGGCGCCGTCACGTAGATGCTATACGTCTGCCCCGCGCGGCACGTCCCCGCCGCGGGCGCCGCGGGAATGACATTCGTGTGGCCAGGCGCATCCGGAGGCGCGGTCGCTGCCGGCATCGACGAAACGCCGGTCGACGTACCGCTCGGCGTGGAGGTCGCGCCGGCGCTCGCGCTCGCAGCCGGTGACGGCGTCGCGCCGCCGGACGGAGCGCCACTCGGCTTCGCCGTGATAACAATAGGTTCCCGGATCGGCCAGGATGTCGACGCCGCCGTAGCGCGCCTCGATCGACAGCGCATCGGCATGCCCGTGCGCCGCGATCGATAAATAGCCGTGCGGCCCGGCATCGCAGCGGACATAGATCTCGTCACGGCCCTCGCCGGTCCGGAGCAGGGTCATGCCGGCATCGGGAAAGCTGCTCGTCCGCACCACGTCACGGGCCGG
>CAZZUZ010000343.1:0-2645 GCA_964657315.1 Vulcanimicrobiota bacterium | reverse complement strand
GATGGGCCCGGCGTTCGATCTCGCGATCGCGCTCGCGCTACTCGCGATCGACGAACAGATCGACACGCTCGCTTTGCAGAACTTCGTCGCGCTCGGGGAACTCGCGCTCGACGGAACGCTGCGCCCGGTCTGCGGGGTGTTGCCGATGGCGGCCGGTGCGCGTGGCGCGGGCATCGATGCGATCGTGGTGCCGCGCGCGAACGCGCGCGAAGCGGCCCTCGTCGCGGGCGTAACGGTGTACGCGATCGATACGCTTCACGATGCCGTGTCGATCGTGCTTGGGCACGGGGGCAAATTTCGCTATTGCGGCGACGACTCGGCTCCCGCCGCACCGCTCGATCGCATCGGCGACTTCTCGGACGTACGCGGCCAGGCGGGCGCGAAACGTGCGCTCGAGATCGCTGCGGCCGGCGGGCACAACGCGCTCCTCATCGGGCCGCCCGGCTGCGGTAAGACGATGCTCGCGCAACGCATCCCGTCGATCCTTCCGGCCATGACGCCGAGCGAAGCGATCGACGTGACGAAGGTCTACAGCGTCGCGGGGTTGCTGGGCGAAAACGAGGGCCTCGTCCGTACGAGACCGTTTCGCGCGCCGCATCATACGATCTCGACCGTCGCCCTGGTCGGCGGCGGCAGTACGCCGAAACCCGGCGAGATCTCGCTCGCACACGCGGGCGTGCTGCTGCTAGATAAATAGCCTGATACCGAGTGCCGCTGCTTGATATTTGTTGGCCAGCCTGATATGCTGTGGACCGCCGATAGCACCCGCTACCTGCAGTCGTCCTAGCCACGCTAGGGGAGAAAATAGAATGTCAGCAACTTCGCTTGCGAAGATGCACGTGCCTGATGATGCCGTGCGTCACTACGTCAACCGCGCGTACCAAGAAGGCGCCCCGTTTCAGTGGGCCCGCGAGTTGTACAAGAATGCCGAGGAAGCGGGAGCTTCTCGCGTTGTCTTTGGTATAGAGCGCCAAGCCGCGAAAAATGGCGTCTTTCGTCGAACTATTATCGATGACGGTCACGGAATGGATTCTGAGCACATTGTGAGTTATTTCGCCATGCTCGGCGTCAGCTCGAAGCCGATCGGCGGACCCGACCAGAACTATGGGCACGGTGCGCGCGTCTCCCTTCTGCCGTGGAATCCCGCCGGTATTGTCGTGATCTCACGCAAAGACGGCGCGGATTCCATGATTTGGATGATGCAGGACGCCGCCGGAAATTACGGCCTCCGTGAGTGGGAGTATGAGGAGGATGACGGCACGATCGGCCTTACGCCGGTGGTCGACCCGCGTTCCGTTAAGGTAGACGCGATTGACTGGGGCAAGATCATGCCGCCGTGGGTTACAAAACACGGCACGGCGTTCGTTTTGATCGGCAAAACCTTAACGTCTAACACAGTGTATGGCGACCCCCGCTATACCGATGAGGAATCGCTACGCGGACTTCATCAATATCTCGGTGGCCGACTGCTGAAAGTGCCGTCGACTCTGAGCGTGTCCGTCGAGACTTTTGAGAATTTAACGAAGAGCAAGGAGACGCGGCGTTCGACCCGCGACACCGAGTTAGGGAAACTGGATGGTGTCGTGATGGGCGCGCACTCTCGGAATGTCATTGGCGTCGATGCCGTATTGATGAAAGACGGCAAGACCAAGACCGATGAAGTAATTGTTGATGAAAACGGGACTACGGTTCGCTGGTATCTTCGTGATGAAGACGCGCCGCTTAGTCCTGACGCGCTTCCTGGCACAAAAACGTTTATTGCTCTTGCATACGACGACGAACTCTACGATCACGAGCGGCATTCCGCCAAGTTTCGTATGTTCAACATTGCGCAGAATGACGTGCGTAATCGCGTATGGCTCGTGATCCGCCCGCCGAAATACGACTCAGAGACGGCGATCGGCGTCTACCCAAATCAGTCACGTTCCTCGCTATTATGGCGCGGAGGCGCGCCTCCGTTGTCCGACTGGGCGCAAAGCTTCGCTAAGAGCCTACCGCCCGAAATTCAGGAAGCATTGTCGCAAGCGTACGCAAAAGAGTCGCCTTCCGTAACGAGTCTTGAAGATGACAAGGAGCGCCGCGAACGCCTTGCGGCTCGCTTCGGAAAACGCTGGCGCGCCGTTCGATATATTTTAAGCCGCGCGCTCGGGACGATTCCGGCAAGCCCTTCCGATGGGCAGTTGCCAAAACGTCCGTCAAAGCCAAAGCCGCCGAAGCCCACGCCTCCGAACCCGAATCCTGGCGGAGGAGGAGGCTCGTCTTCTGACGGCCCACGTCGTCTCGGCCAGCCCGATGCCACAGGCGCAGAGATTGCAATCGAGCGCCGCGTAGGTGTCGATATTCCGAAGCACCGGTGGGCACCGGCAAGCGACTTTCAAGACGAGCAGTGGGCCGCAGCCATGTGGCTTCCCGCTGAGGGCGAGAGCGGAACTGTGGTACTTAACCAAGACCACCCGCTATTCACAACGGAAATTCAGCACTGGCAAGCGTCTCGTGGTAGTCACTATGCCGACGGTGTGCGAGAAACGGTACAAGAAGTGTATTCCGAGTTAGCGATTGCGCACGTAGCACACATCCGTAACTTTTCCGGCTCCAAATCGGGCAACGCGGTAATTACCGATGACCTCGTCAAACAAATGCTTGAG
>CAZZUZ010000342.1:0-2706 GCA_964657315.1 Vulcanimicrobiota bacterium | reverse complement strand
GTTCGAGCCCTCGCAATACCTGTCGTTTTCGGTCCACCTCGACGGCCTCCAGCCGGCACACGACAAGGCCGTCGCGCGCGACGGCGTGTTCGATATCGCGGTCAAAGCGATCCGCGCCGCAAAAGCCCGCGGTTTCCGCGTGACGACTAACACGACGATCTTCAACGACGCCAAGGCCGAAGACGTCCAAGCTTTCTTCGATTTCGCGACCAACGACCTCAAGGTCGACGGCATGATGATCTCGCCCGGGTATCCCTACGAGAAGGCACCGGACCAGCAGCACTTCCTCCACGCCTCGCAGACCAAGGCGCTCTTTCGCGAAATCTTCGCACCGTATACGAAGAAGCAAAAGAAGTGGAACTTCAATGCCAGTCCGCTGTTCCTCGATTTCCTCATGGGCGAGAAAGACTACGACTGCACGCCGTGGGGCATGCCGTCCTACAGCCTCTTCGGCTGGCAGAAGCCGTGCTATCTCCTGGGTGAAGGCTATACCGATTCGTACGAAAAGCTGATCAACGATACGGATTGGTCGCAGTACGGTCACAAGAGCGGCAATCCGAAGTGCACCGATTGCATGGTGCACTGTGGTTTCGAACCGACCGCGGCCGACGATTCCATGAACATCAAGAACGTCGTCCGTTCCATCACGACCGTCATGGGGCGCAACTAAGCCCCTCCGGTGGTCGAAACCATATTCGTACCGCGCGGCGCGGAAGAGCGCGCCGTGCGGTCCGCACTCGGCCGATCGACGATCCGCGTCGTCGCTACCGCTATCGGCGCCCGCGGGGCCGCACGGGCGGCCGATGCGGCCCTCGCCGAGGCCAATTTCGGAAACGCGCTGGTCACGGGTTTGTGCGGCGCGCTCTCGCCGTCGTTCGTCGTCGGCGACGTACTCGTCTACGACGAGATCCGCTCCTCGGACGGTCCGGCTCTCGTACTCGAACGCGACTTTGCGCTCGGACTCGCACGCCGCATCCCGGGTTCGCTCACGGGGATCCGCGCCACGCACAGCGATCGCATCGTCACGCGTGCGAGCGATAAGTACGCGCTCGCAATTCGAACGGGCGCCGACGTCGTCGATATGGAGAGTTACGCGCTCGTCGATCGCCTCTCGCACGCCGGCGTCAGCGTCGGAGTCGTCCGCATCGCGAGCGATGCGGCTCGCGACGACCTTCCCGATCTCGACCGGGCGCTCGACGGCTCGGGCGGAATCGACGACGCCGCGCTCGCGCTGGCATTCGCGCGCGCGCCGCTCGCGAGCGCGCGTTTGATCTCGAGCGCGGTGAAGTCGTTGCGCGCGCTGCGCGCGGCGATCGCCGCCCTCGTCGCGGCCAACTAACGTGCGCGTCTGCGTGTTCTGCGGCTCGAGTCCGGGGGCGAGTCCGGCCTACGAACGTGCCGCGGCGAGCGTCGGCGCGCTACTCGCGCGCCGCGGTATCGGCGTCGTCTACGGCGGAGGCCGCGTCGGCTGCATGGGTGCGGTCGCGGACGCCGCTCTCGCGGCCGGCGGCGAGGTGATCGGCGTGATTCCCCACGCGCTCGTCGCGCGCGAGGTCGCGCACCCCGGCCTCACCGATCTGCGCGTCGTCGGTTCGATGCACGAGCGCAAGGCGCTCATGGCCGAACTCTCCGACGCCTTTCTGACCCTGCCCGGAGGGTTCGGTACGCTCGAAGAGCTGTTCGAAGCCGTCACGTGGCGGCAACTCGGCATCCACGAAAAGCCCATTGGCCTGCTCGACGTGGAAGGCTATTTTCAATCACTGATCGCGTTTTGCGACGAGACCGTCGCGGCCGGCTTCGTGCGCGCGCACGATCGCGCGAATCTGCTCGAAGGAAAAGACCCCGAGGAGCTGATCGACGCCCTCGTCGCGGCTATTCGAGCGGAGCCTTCTCCTTCGCCTTGACCAGCCGCAGCAGCGCCTCGTTGTAAGGCGTCGCGATGCCGAGGCGCCGTCCCGCAGCGACGATCGCCCCGTTGACGTGATCGATCTCCGAATGCACGTGCGCTCCGAGGTCGACCGTCATCGAGTTGCGCGTTTGCGCCGTCTTCGCCGCAACGCCGCGCACGTATTCCCATGCGTCGCCGAATGGCAGATTGATGCGCAGCGCGCGCGCGACGTTCGCGCTCTCCGTCGCAACGCTGCGCGCGAGCTCGGCTGCGTCCACGTCTTCGGCAACGATGGCGTTGCGCGCGTCCGCGAGGGCGGCGATCGGGTTGATCGCGGCGTTGGCGATGAGTTTCCCCCATTGATGCGAGCGAATGTCGTAGGCGATCGAGCAGTCGAGGCCGGCCTGCTGCAGCAGCGTCTGTACGCCGCGCACGGTCGTCGGCGAAGCTCCGGCCGAACCCACAACGGTGGTGCCGACGCCCGGCCGCCGGGTGCGGCCGTGGCCGACCGCGACGCCGACTTCGTCGGTCACGCCGATGACCAGAGGTACGGTCCCGCCGAGTGCGGCTTTAACGGCTTCTTCGTTGCCCAGGCCGTTCTGCAGCGAGACGATCGGCGTCGCGGGGTTGAGCTGCCCGCTGAACGGCCGGACGGCGGCGAGCGTGTTCGGCGCTTTGACGAAGACGAAGAGATAGTTCGTCGCGAAGGCGCGCGAGGCGTCGCGGCTCGCATGCACCGGCCGCACGGGCAAGTCGTCGAGCACCACGCCGCCGCGCCCGTTGATCGAGTCGCAGACGTCGCCGCGCACGTCGACCAG
>CAZZUZ010000341.1:0-2771 GCA_964657315.1 Vulcanimicrobiota bacterium | reverse complement strand
GCCGTGGTTTCGTAATTTCCCAAAGGCTCGGAAGCTTGGGCGATGCCGCTCGCTCGCGATACCACGGCGCCGAGCGCGCCGAGCATCTCTTCGAGCCGTTCGTAGCCGCGATCGACGTATTCGAGGCCGATGATGTCGGTCTGGCCCTGCGCCGCGAGGCCCGCGACGACCAGGGCCGCACCCGCGCGGATATCCGGCGCTTCGACGGGCGCACCCGAAAGCGGTAAGCCGCCTTTGACGAGCGCCGTGTTGTTTTCGATCGCGACGCGCACGTCGGCACCCATGCGCGCGAGTTCGTTGACGTACGAGAAGCGCGCGTTGAAGATCGTTTCTTCGACGACGCTCTGTCCGGGCGCCGTGCAGAGAAAGCTCAGCATCGGCGGCTGGAGATCGGTCGCAAAACCGGGATGCGGCGCCGTCATGATGTCGGTGCCGCCCGTGATGCGATCGGCTTGCACGCGGACCCAATCCGTGCCCGACGTCACCTTGACGCCGCACTCCTCGAGCTTCGCCGACAGCGATGCGATGTGTTCGGGCGCGCAACGCTCGACCGTGACGTCGCCGCGCGTGGCGCAGCCGGCGATGAGCAGCGTGCCCGCGACGATGCGATCGGGAATGACTTCATACTCGACGCCGCGCAATTCGCGCACGCCGTCGATGACGATCGTGTCGGTGCCTTGGCCCGCGATCTTCGCACCCATCGCTTTGAGGAAGTTCGCGAGATCTTCGACTTCGGGTTCCATCGCGACGTTGCGCAGCGTCGTCGTGCCGTGTGCGAGCACCGATGCGAGCATCGCGTTCTTCGTCGCGCCGACGCTCGGCTGACGGAATTCGATGTCGGCGCCGGTCAGCTTCGACTTGCTCTCGGCGATGAGATAGCCGTGCGCGTTGGAAACCTCGGCCCCGAGGGCGCGAAACGCCTGCTCGTGCATGTCGGTCGCCCGCGTGCCCAAGATGCAGCCGCCGGGCAGCGGCACTTCGGCGCGGCCGAATTTTCCGAGCAGCGGGCCGACGAGGTCGAACGACGCCGCGAGCTTGCGCACGAGCGTGTACGGCGCGCGGTGCGTCGAGAGCGTCGTCGGATCGATGACGACGCCGTCCGTCCCCGCCGGCGTGACGCGCGCCCCGAGCGCTTCGAGCAGTTGCCACATCACCGAGACGTCGGTGATGCGCGGAATGCGATGGAGCGTGACCGGACCGTTCGCGAGCAGCGACGCCGCCATGATCGGTAGCGCGGCGTTCTTCGCGCCGTGCGTCGGAACCGAACCCGAGAGGGTCACTCCGCCGCTCACGCGTAGCGTCGTTTCTAGGCGATCGAGAACGTTCATGATAGGGCGAGCGATTTCTCAACGCGTTCGGCTTCGCCCCCTCGAAGCGAGCGCAGCGAGTCGCCTTCCTCGTGCGGCACCAGCGGCACGGGCTCGCTCATGAGGAACGTCAGCCCGTAGCCCGCAAGCGTGCTCCAAACGATCGAACCCAAGATGAGATTCCAATTCCACCAGGTGCCTTCGAGGGCAATGGTCATCGCAAAAAACGTTCCGTAGTACGCGATCGGTACGAAGATGCCGAGCATGCGCAAAACGTTCAAGCGCGGCAGCGCGAGCGTTTTCGTGCGGCCGCGCAGCAAAATGAAATCGCCGACGAGACCGGCGACGAAGGCGTTGGTGACGTGGATGAGCAGCAGCGGCCGGTCATTGGTCAACGCCGCCGACATCATCATGTCGCCCAGGACGAAGAACACCGTGAGCGCGCCGAAGGCCAGACGCATGCGCGAAGCCGCATAGAGCATGAACGACATCCCGACGAGCGCCGTGAGGATGACGATCATGATGCCCGTGCCCGTCTTGTAGAGCACGAGCGCGACGTCGAGCAGATAGTTCGCCGAGTTCGCGATTTCGGCCGGCGGCGCGTCCATCCGTGCGGCCGACGGATCGAATGCGTAGCTCATGCCCAGGTGTGCGAATTCGAGCACCGACGCGAGCGCGAACAGAAACGGCAGCTGCGCGCGCAGTGACAAAATCGAGCTACGGGCGGCGAGTGCGGAGCGGATCGGACCGCTGAGCACCAGCACGACGCCGAAACCGATGATGAGATGCGTCGGGCTCGTGACCGCTTCGATGCGGTTCTCGATACCGAAGAACGAATGCCAGATCAGATCGCCGAGGCCGCCGGCAAAGAAAACCGGGATGCCGACGAGCGCGCGGCGGTAGGCCAGCGGCAGCAGATTCGGAAAGCGATAGCCTTGCCGGTAATTTGAGAAACCGGCGACCGCAAACGCGATCGCCGCGCCGACCATCGCCGCGTAAAAAATCGCGTGATACGGCGTGAAAAACGATTCGACGCCGACATGGAGATGCGCCCAACTGTCCCACAGAAATCCGGCCGAGAGCCAGAGCCCGCACATTCCGACGGCAAAATCGAGCGCGGCGTTGCGCGGCGGGCTTTCACGCAGCATAGTACACACCTACCGGTTCGGCGGGCGACTTTCCTATACGGCCGCGTTCCTGGCAATACTTTGCGGCTGTAGCTATCAGCCGACATTCCGGCCCGCGAACGCCGTCGTCGCGGCGACGCTGCCGGGCGCTTGGACGGCCGCGGCCCCGTCGCCGGACGGCATCCCGCGCATCGTCGGCGCCCGCTTTTCGAGCCTCGACGTGCGGCTCGGCGAGGACTGGAACGGGGACGTCGTCACGTCGACGGACGTCGCGAAGGTCGTCTTACATACGAATCTTTACGATATCGGAACGATCCGGGCGGCGCCCGGCCGCGTT
>CAZZUZ010000340.1:0-2791 GCA_964657315.1 Vulcanimicrobiota bacterium | reverse complement strand
GGCGCCCTACGTCGGGGCTGCGGCCTACGGACAATCGAGCGTCGGTCCGGGCGTGTACGGCGTAAACCTGCAGTGCTGTACCGCCGTCCGCTACGACTCCCAGCGCTTTGCCGGCGTTTTCGGCTACGGCAACTCGGGTCCCGGCGTACAGGGCTTCTCTTCGAACGATTTCGGCATCTACGCGCAAAATAACGCCGCGACCGTTCCGACGCTGTTCGTCGAGAACGAGGCGGGCGTCGGCACGACCGGCATTTCGATCTACGCTTTCAACGACCAGACCAACGACATCACGATCGCCTACAGCAATGGCAATTTCTACACATCGGGCTCCGTGACGTCGGGAACCGATACGTTTCAAGCGGTCTCGCGTAACCCCGGTGCGGGAAACATGGCGACGTATTCGGCGCAGCACACCGAGGCGACGGTCGAAGACTTCGGAACCGCGCACCTAGTCGGCGGCAGCGCGACGGTGCCGCTCGCGGCCGACTTCCGGCAGACGATCGACGCGAACTCGCAGTACATGGTCTTTCTCACGCCCGACGGCGACAACCATGGCCTCTATATCGCGTCGCGCTCGCCCGCCGGCTTCGTGGTCCGCGAGAATCAGAACGGCCGGTCGTCGCTGACCTTCGACTACCGGATCGTCGCGAAGCCGTTCGGCACGCCCCATCCCCGCCTGCCGCATCTCGCTTCGCCGCGCGAGCGGGAGCTCGCCGTCGCGAAAAAGCCCGCCGCGCACGCGGATGCCCTGCGCGGCGCATCACCGTCGCTGGAGCGCGTTTCGCACGACGCGGCCACGCGCGCGGCCTCCGCGGCGCGGCGCGCGCGCACGAGGCCGCCGGCGATCAAGCCGTTCGCCCCGCTCTCGTTCGGGCGCTAGAGGGCGTAGCGGCCGGCGCGTCCCGCGGGCTCCGGCTCCGGGGCGGCCCGGCTGCAGCCTTCTCGACGTCGGGTGGGTAATGGGGTCGGAACCCACCGCCGCCCTGGAGTCATACCGCCGTGATCGTACCGGAAGAAGAACGCCTCACCGCGGTCGCCGATCGATTCTATCTCTATCGCGCGGCAGAGCGAGCGAGCGCGGACAGCTTCGCTCAAGACGTCGCCGCCGGACTCTGCGCCCCGAGCAAACGTTTACCGCCGAAGTACTTTTACGACGAACTCGGCAGCGCGCTGTTCGAAGCGATCTGTGCGTTGCCGGAGTACTACCTCACCCGCACGGAAACGCAGATTCTCGAAACGTACGCGCCCGAAATGGTTCGCGCGCTCGGCGGCCCGATCGAGTTCGTGGAGTTCGGCAGCGGCAGCGCCCGCAAGACGCGGCTGCTGCTCGGCGCCGCGATCGATGCGCAGGGCCCGGTGACGTATCGCCCGATCGACATCTCGCCCGTCGCACTCGAGGCGTCGGCAAGCGGCCTCGTTGCGGAGTATCCGGAGCTCACGGTCAAGGCTTACGCCAGCGATTATTTCGCACTACTCGCGTCGCGCCGGCTCGAACTCGACGGGCGCGCGCTCGCACTCTTCATGGGCTCGAACATCGGCAACTACGAACCCGGCGCGGCACGCGATCTGCTCGTGGCGATGCGTGGCGCGTTCGCGACGGGTGACGGGCTGTTGCTCGGCTACGATCTCAAGAAGGACGCGCGGGAGCTGGAACTCGCCTACAACGATCCGGCGGGCGTGACCGCCGCTTTTGACAAGAACGTGCTGGGCCGGATCAACCGCGAACTCGGCGGACGTTTCGATCTCGATGCGTTTCGCCACAGCGCGCGTTACGATTCGGCGCGCGGAGCGATTGATTCGTTCCTGGTCGCGCAGCGCGGCATGCGGGTGCGCATCGACGCGCTCGGTCTCGACGTGCCGTTCGCCCCGTTCGAAGCGATTCACACCGAATCGTCGTACAAATTCGATACGAGCGGTATGAGCGCGCTCGCCGCAAACGCGAGCATGCGCCTCGAAAAAACGTGGACCGACGACGCGAACCGCTTCGCGGTGTCGCTGCTCGTCATGGAGTAAGCGTGCCTCGGATCGCGGTGACCGCCACGCACGTCACGCACGACGGCGACGTGCACGAAGATGTCGTGCCGTATCTGCGCGCGCTCGAACGCGCCGGTTCGGCGTGGACCGTCGCGCCGAACGATCCCGCCTCGGTCGACGCGTTGCTCGCGAGCGTCGACGGCGTGCTCGTCACGGGCGGCGTGGACGTCGACCCGGCACGCTACGGCGGGCGGCCCGAACACGGCCGGTCGGAGAAAGGCCTCTACAGCGTGGCGCGCGATGCGTTCGAGATCGCACTGGTTCGCGCCGCGCGCGACCGCGGCGTGCCGTTGCTCGGAATCTGCCGCGGCTTGCAAGTCGTCAACGTCGCCTTCGGCGGCACGCTCGTCGAAGACGTGCGCGACGAACTCGGCGATCGCTACGTGCTCGAGCATCGCCAAACGTATGACTCGGGGCTCGATCGCGCCGATTACGCACCGGGACACGACGTCGACGTCGATCCCGAAAGTGCGTTCGCGAAGCTCGCCGGCACGACGCGCTTCGTGACGAACTCCATGCACCACCAGTCGATCCGCGTGCCGGGCGAGGGTTTGCGCGTCGTGGGCCGTACGAGCGACGGCGTCGTCGAAATCGCCGACGCGACCTTCGCGCACCCGTTCTTCTTCGCCGTCCAGTGGCACCCCGAGGAACTCACGGGCGATCCGGTCTCGGCTCGCCTCTTCGACGGGCTCACGAGCGCCGCCGCCCGAGCTATCGCTACGCGCTAGTTTTTGCCGCCCGCGAAGGAACGCGGGCG
>CAZZUZ010000339.1:0-2823 GCA_964657315.1 Vulcanimicrobiota bacterium | reverse complement strand
AGTCCGGATGGATGTCGGAAAACAGAAACGCGACGTCGCGGCCAGCGTCGCGCTCGGCATCGAGAAAAGCACCGAGCATCGCGGTCGCATATCCGCGCCCGCGCAGCGACGGCGGCGTGAACACCGCGCCGATGCCGACCGCGCGCAGCGATTGCTCGTGCCAGCGAATCTCGCGATCGTACGTCTTACAACTCGCGGCGAGTTCGCCGTCTTCGTAGACGCCGATCGTGAAGTCGCGACGTTTCGCATATGTCGATGCGGCCAGCTCGCGAAAATCGCCGGCATATCGTTCGAAGGTGCGCTTGTTGCCCCACAACTCGAACGTCTCGGGCAGCACCGTCCGGACGTACTCTTCGGGTGCGATCGGTTCGAGGCGAATCGCAATCACGCGTTGTACTGCGCCGCTCTCGCGCCCATGTCATTCCGCCGTGGCGCGTCACACGAACGCGAGCGGCGCGTAGCTTCCGGCGATGATCCCGGCGCTCGATCGGCCGAGCCACTTCTCCAAAACGGTAGCGTAGACGCTGCGGAAATCGATCGCGTGTTTGAGATCGCCGTTGTCGAGATCGGTGAGCGACGGATGCTCGCCGTATACCCCGCCCTTGACGTCGCCGCCCACGATGAAGAGGGGCATCGCGGTGCCGTGGTCCGTACCGTTCGAAGCGTTCTGCGAGACCCGCCGTCCGAACTCGGAGAACGTCATCGCGAGGACGCGCCGGTCGAGTTGGTGCGCGGCGAGATCGGCATAGAAGGCGCGCAGGCCGGCCGAGAGATAACCGAGCAAACGATCCTGCTGCGCGCGTTGGTTGGCGTGCGTGTCGAACGACCCGATCGAGACGAACACGATCTTCGTACCGACGTTCGAGCCGACGATTTGGGCCGCGAGCTGCAGCTGCTGCGAGAACGCGTCTTTCGGATACGCGACCGCGGGTTTGTATCCGGAGATTTTGGATCGCAGGAGGTCGCCCCCGTGCATCGCGTTGCGTGCGGTGTCCGCGATGAGCGAGAGATAGGGCGATTGTCCGGGTTTCGCGCCGTCGTAGAGTTGCCCGGCCGTCGACTTCGATGCGGCGTCCTTCCCAGCGTTGTAGCCGAACGCGTTGAGCGCGCCGATCGCCGGCACGTCGACGTGCTGCGCGATGAGTGCGGCGGGAACGGTGTCGCCGAGCGTCACTGCGGAGAAGAGCTGCGCCGGATCCGCGTTCGCTTTCGACTGCTTGACGGTAAGATCGAGATAGCGGCCGAGCCAGCCGTTCGAGACGGGATTGTCGGGCGAGGCGGTCTCCCAAATTTGCGTCGCCTCGAAATGCGAGCGGTTGGGATTGGGATAGCCGACGCCTTGCACGATCGCGACGCGGCCTTCTTTGAAGAGATCGTCGATCGGCGCCATTGCGGGGTTGAGGCCGATGCGATCGTCGATTTTCAGGACCGTGTTCTCGGCGACGGAGATCGCCGGACGCACGCGATGGTAGTCGTCGTCGGCGTAAGGCACTACGGTATTGAGCCCGTCGTTTCCACCGCCGAGCTGGATGACGAGCAGCACGTTGCCGGGATCGACCGTCGAGCCGAGCGACGGAAGCGTCTGCGCGAATGCGGCTCGGGGCAAGAACGACGGAAGCGTGCCGCCGAGGACCGCGATGCCGAGCGATCGATTGAGAAAAGCGCGTCGTGTTGCCATGCTCTCGTCTTCCTAATTCAGCTGATTCGAGGGGAGGTTGAGCGTCAGCGCCAGCGCGCCGCGAATCTTCTCTTGGTAATTTTCGGGCGACAGCGGTACCGGAACCGTCGCGTTCGCCGAGTCGAGGTACGCGAGCAGCGTGTCGCGCACGTCGGAGGTCACGTCGTCCTGCACCGCGTCGCTCACGATGGTCGCGAGCACGCGCCGCGCGTCGAGGCCGCCCGCGCGGCGCACGATTTCGTCCGGCGTGAGCGCGGCGAACGTCTTGAGGTCCGGGGGCGCCGCGGTCGCCGTTGCCATCGGCGCGGGCGGCGCGGGTGTTGCGGGCGCGCTCGCGGTCATCGTCCCCATCGCTGCGGCGGCGACGGCCGCGGGCGGAGGCGACGTCTTGACGACGCGGTTGACGTAGTTAAATCGCGCCAGAAGCGTCGCGGTGTTGATCCAGGCCGGGCCACCGTCCCAGCCTTTGACGCTCGGCGGCTCGAGCGGAACCTGGCCCATCCGCTGCAGCCAGTAGATCGTATCCTTGGGCAGCGCGCGCACGTCCATGAAGCGCTGCAGGCCGATGACGAATTCGATCGGGCTCTTGGGCAGCGCGCGGTACGCGCGCGACGAATAGAAGACGTTCGAACGCAGGATCGTGCCGACCGTCTTCGCGATGTCGAAGCCCGAGAGCGAGTAATGCTGCGCGAGCGCTTCGACGAGTTCGGGTTCGGGGTCGGAATAGACGAAGAACTCGAGCAGTTTACGCGTGATGAATCGCGAGTGTGCGGGCTGCTGCACGATGATATCGATCGCATCTTCACCCGAGAAATTTCCGGTGCGTCCGAGAAACGTCTTCTCGCCGTCGTCGTGACGCGCCGGCAGGTAGACGAAATTCTGCGTCTTGTCGAGCGTCCAGCCCGTGAACGCGCGCGCCCCGTTCTTGACGTCGTCTTCGGTGTAATTGCCGAGTCCGAGCGCGAAGAGTTCCATTACTTCGCGAGCGTAGTTTTCGTTCGGGTGCGCCTTGTTATTGAAGCGATTGTCGAGCCACACGAGCATCGCCGGGTCTTTCGAAACCGCGAGCAAGAGATTGCGAAAATTGCCGAGCGCGTAGGCGCGAAAGAGATCGATCTGCCCGACCATCAGATTCGCAGGCACTT
>CAZZUZ010000338.1:0-2842 GCA_964657315.1 Vulcanimicrobiota bacterium | reverse complement strand
TCGCCGACAACGAGAGCCGGCGCGAGACCTCCGAGGCGAGCCGCCGCGCGGCGGAACGAGCCGCCTCGATCGACGTCGCGACGGGCTTGCTCAACCGCCACGCCCTCGACGCGGCGCTCGATGATTATTTCGCAGCATTCCTGCGCGGCACGACCTCCGACGGTTCGCTCGCGGTCGTCGACCTCATCGACGTCGACGACGTCAACCGCCGTCGCGGCCGCGACGCGGGCGATCGCTATCTGCGCGCCTTCGCGGCGGCGATCTCGTGCGAGTTCGCCGAGCATCGCGTCTTCCGTTCGACGGGCACGAACTTCGTGCTGCTCTCGCGGGAGCAGATCGCGCTCGAAGACGTGCGCGCCGGCGTCGCCGCCGCGCTCGCATCGATCGCCGACCGCTTTCCCGAAGCGTACGCGCACTGCGGCGTCACGCATTTCACCGAGGTCAACGGATCGCCGCGCGTCGCACTCCGTTTGGCAGATTCGCGCATGTATGCGGAGAAGATTTCCGCACGACGCTGACGCGGGAAACTCGCAGCGACCGCGAAGCGTCTGACCCACAGATGCAAGAGGTGGAATTTCTCGTGGTCGGGTGCGGGCCGGCGGGCGGAACGGCGGCGCGAGAAGCGGCCCGGGCCGGCGTCGAGACCCTCGTCCTCGAACGCGACCCGATCGTCGGACAGAAGCGCGTGTGCGCCGCGGGACTGCGGCCGGGCTTTTGCGAGGAATTCGATCTGCCGCGCTCGATTGTGCACTGCGATCCGCCGACGATATCGCTGCGCGGACCCTCCGGCCGCGAGCATACGTTTTCGATCGGCCAAGCGCACACGACGACCCGCGAAGAACTCGACGGCACGATCGCGTCGTTCGCGCGAGGCGAAGGCGCCCGCATCGAGACGAGCACGCTGTATCGCGGCTACGAACGCGACGGCGAGAAGACGATCGTCGAGTACGCCGACATGAAGACGGGCGTGCGTAAAAAAGTCCGCGCGCGTTCGGTGCTCCTCGCGCAGGGATCGAGCGCGCGTGTAGAAGATTCGTCGCCGCTCGGATACGAGAAATGGTCCTCCGGGCTCATCACGTGTTTTCAATATCGCGTGTATCCCGAACGCCCGGCCGAAGACCGGACGTACGGATTGCTCGAAATGCACTACTACTTAACCAAATCCGGCCGTAACGTGATCGCCTGGATGTTTCCCAAGCGCGATCATCTCTCGATCGGCCTCGGCGTGCAGGGCAAATGCTCGGGCAAAGAATTGCGAGCCGAACTCGACGCGTTTTTGCCTACCGTCGCCCAGCGGCTCTTTCCCGGCGTCGCGTACACGATTCGCGAAGAAGGCAACCTGCTGTACGGCGGTGCGCCGCGTCCGCGCGTCAGCGACGGCAACGTCATGATCGGCGGCACGGCCGCCGGCCTCGTCGACGCGACGACGGGCGAAGGCATTCACGAGGCGGCGGTCTCCGGACGTCTCGCGGCGCAAGCCGTCGCGAGCGCGAAACACAAGCCCGGCACGCACGCGGCGGTCGCCTACGAGCGCGGCCTCAAAGCGGCGTTCTACGGCCGCCTGCGCCACCGGCACAAACTGATGACGTTTCTCGAACGCAAACCCAAGCGCTTCGACGTCCTCTTCGAACAGTTCACGAGCGCGCCGCGCTTCGCCGATATGCTCCAGCGCGATCGCAACGATTTCTCGTTCGGCGAGTGGGCATATCTCTACGCGCAGGCGGCGCTGTTTTCGATGCGGGCGCTGGGCGTCTGACGTTTGCTGCAATTCCTTGCCAAACGTGCCGTGCGGCTCGTCGCCGTACTTTTTGCGATCACGGTTGCGAGTTTTGCGTTCCTCCACGCCATTCCGGGCGACCCCGTCGCGCTGCGCTTGGGCGATCACGCCGCGCCCGAGCAGGTCGCGCAGATGCGCGCGCAGCTCGGCCTCGATAAGCCGGTAGCGGTCCAGCTCGGCCTCTACCTCTGGGCGCTGCTTCACGGCGACCTCGGCCGGTCGATCGAAGACTTCCAGCCCGTCCTCGTCAAGCTCGGCGAATACTTCCCGGCAACGGTCGAACTATCGCTAGGCGCGTTGCTTTTCGCCATCGCGGCGGGCGTGCCGCTGGGCGTGCTGGCCGCCGTCCGTAAAGGGTCCGTTCTCGACGTCGGGGCGAGCGTCGTGTCGCTGGTCGGCGTCTCGATCCCCGTCTTCGTGCTCGGCTTCGTGCTGATCTACGTCTTCGCGGTGCTGCCCTCGTATGCCGGACTCGACCTCTTCCCGATTTCGGGCCGCATCTCGCTCGCCTACGACGTTCCGGCACGAACGCATCTCGTCGTACTCGACGCGCTGTTGGCGGGCAACGGCCGCGCGGCGCTCGACGCCCTGCACCATCTCGTCTTGCCCGCAATCACGCTCGGCACGATTCCGCTCGCGATCGTCGCGAAGATCACGCGCAGCGGTATGCTCGAGGTCTTGCGCAGCGACTACGTCCGAACGGCCCGCGCGAAGGGGCTCGGTCCCACGGCCGTCGTCTTCGGCCACGCGCTGCGCAACGCACTCATCCCGATCCTCACGGTGGTGGGCCTTCAGACGGGCCTGCTGCTCGGTGGCGCGATTCTCTCGGAAAGCGTGTTCGCTTGGCCGGGTGTCGGGCGACTCGCATTCGAAGCAGTCTCCAATCGCGACTTCCCCTTGATCAACGGGTGCGTCTTGCTCTTCGCCGTTATTTTCGTGGTCGTCAACACGCTGGTCGACGTTCTCTACGCGGTCGCCAACCCTCGGATTCGCTATGGGACCTGATGCCCACAAGAGTCTTTCGAACCGTGTGGAAAGAGAGTAGGGCGTGAAGACCGATCCAAG
>CAZZUZ010000337.1:1990-2952 GCA_964657315.1 Vulcanimicrobiota bacterium | reverse complement strand
TCTCGTCGTTCGGCGTGCGCGTGCAGGTCGTGGCGTGGCCGCTGCTGGCCGCGTTTCTGTATTGTCTGGACATCGACGGACCGTGGGCGTTCGCGGCGATCCCGATCGCGGCGGCTTGGTCGAACGTGCACGCGAGCGCGATGCTCGCGCCGATCGTCGCCGGGGCCGCAACCGTCGGCGCCTTCGCGGACGCGCGCGCGATCACGCCCGCCGTACGCCGTCTCGCGCTCGTCACCGCCGGCTGCTTGATAGCAATTTGTTGTAATCCGTTCGGATGGGACCTGCCGCTCTACGCGCTGACGCTCTTCGGCAGTCCGATCAAACACTACATCTCCGAGTGGAAACCGACGGAGATGACCGACACGTCGTTCCTCGCGGGCTCGTTTCCGCTCTTGCTGCTCGCGCTCGTGTTCTTCGCCGAAAACGGGAAGCGCCGTTTTCGCGATCTCCTCGTGCTCGCGACCTTCGCGTTTCTCGTGATGTCGGCGGCGCGCAATATCGCGCTCTTCGGCATCGTCGGCCTCGCGTACGTCGCCCCGGCGCTGACGCGCGGCACCAAACTCTTCGCGCACGATACGCGGCCCGGCGACCCGAAGGCCGAACGCGTCGCGCGGCTCGCGATGCCCGTCATCGCCTGCGTGCTCGCGATCGTCGTCTGCATCGGTCTGCTGCAGAGCGAAGATCGCAAAGAAGACAACGTCGCACGCGGCGCGATCGCATCGCTCGCAAAACTGCCGGGGACGCGGCACGTGTATTGCGGCGACTTCGCATGGTGCAGTCTTGCCATCGGGATGCCGAACGTCAGCGTGTTCCTCGACGGCCGCGCGGATCCGTACCCGATCCCCGTGTGGGACGACTTCATCACGATCCTGCGTCCGGCGAAGACGTGGCGCGCTACCGTTACCAAGCGCGGCATCGACACGCTCGTCGTCGCGCGCGACGGCAACCTCGATCAGGTCTTG
>CAZZUZ010000337.1:0-1929 GCA_964657315.1 Vulcanimicrobiota bacterium | reverse complement strand
ACGCCCGGCTTCCGCCAAACCTTCGCCGACAAACGCTACCGCGTCTGGGCGCTCTGATCTCCGCTACTTGAAGGCGATGGAGCGGATCAGCGTTTCTTGGGCGACGCCGCGCGAGAAGGTCGCGACGATCGAGTAGCCGCGACCGTTCTTCGAGAGTTCCGTCGGTGCTTGCAGCAGCACGGTCGTGGTGCCGGGTGCGACGTTCTCGCTCACGAGCTCGTCGCCGCCGGGACCCATCATCGCCAAATGCAGGCCGGCGTCGTGACGCAGGATGTGCACGCGCACGGGTTCGCCCGCGACCTGCTTCGCGTTGACGGAAATCGGCGGACCCGGCAATGCGACGACGGGTTCGGCCACTTGGCTGTCGTCGAACGATGCGGCCGCTTTCGTGTGACTTGGCGCGGCCGCGAGCTTCGCGGGCGCGCCGACGGCGGCGTCTTCCGGATTGCTCGGCGCGGGAGCGGCTTCGCTCGCCGCGCTTTGGGCTTGCGTCGCGATCTGCGCCTGCGACCCGGCGGCCGGAATTGCGGCTCCGGCGGCGACGGCCGGAACGGCAACGCCGCTTGCCGGGAGGCGATCGGGCGCTTGCGGGTCGACGTGCTTGATCGTGACCGGGATGGCCGAGGCGGCGCGTGCGTTACCGCGCTGAGCGCTCACGACGACGCGCAGATCCTGATCGGCATCGACGTACGGTGCGACCAGGGTCGAGCGGCCGCGGCCGCTGAGCAGCGCCTCGCCGCGGACGGTTCCGTACTGATCGATCAGCCGCACGTTGCCGCCGGGCACCGAAGCCCAATAGCTCACGACGATCGGCTGGCCGCCTTCGACCGTGTCCGACGCGAGCGACAGATGGCTGACCTGCACCGGCGCGAGGTGCGGCTTGACGACGGCGATCGGCGCGACGACCGGGGCGAGCGCCGTGACGTGAACGGTGCGTTCGTCGCTGCCGAAGACCCCGTGCGCCGAAACGCGCACGTCGTAGCCCGACGAGACGTCGGCGCGCGGCAGGGCGACGGCAAACGAATCGGCGTGCGGGTCGAGCACGCCCGAAGCCACTTCGGTGCCATCTGGGCTCTGCACCGAATACTCCGCCGCGCTGGCGCGCGCGGCATAGGCGACGTCGAAGGTCGCGCCGCTCTTGACGGTTTGCGGGGCCGCGAGCGCGACGACGCTCGGGCGCATCGAGGCGTACGCGATCGTACCCGTGAGCAGCGCCGCGAGGCCGGCGAAACCCGCGATCGCCCGGCGGGCGGTGCGGCGTGCGGTGCCGCGAACGTCGCCGCGCGCGTCGAGGACGAGCTTGGATTCGTGTGCGTAGATTTCGGCGATCATGCGCGGTCGATTGCCCGACCGCGGCATCGCGACGTCGATGTCGACCGATACGGCGGAATGTGCCGGTACGATGATCGCGTCCCAGGTGATGCGCGGCTGCGTCACGCCCTCGAGGGCGTACGCGAACGTTGCAACCGGGGCCGGCGTGTTGTTGGCGATGAGCAGTTCGTAGGTCGCGCGGCGGCGCTGTTTGTCGATGCGCCCACTCGCCCGGAAGTCGCCCGCGATCTCGCCGAAGGGCAGCGCGAGGGTCGACCCCGCGGCCGGCGTTATGCGTTCGATTGCGGTGACCGGTGCCGTCCGGTTCGACGGCAAGGCCACTCGCTCAAAGCGTTGGATCATTCTCTCATTCCATCGGCCGCCGCGAGTCTGCTACTTAAGATTCGGGCCACCGCAGCCGCCGCTACTGTGGATAACTTTCTACCAAGCGCCGGCGGCCGGTCCCTGTCCCGAATGTTCACGTTTTGTTATTAAGCGTAAATTATACTTACATCGTCCCGCGCCGGGCTTTCGGCGCGGAGCTTTTTCGTTTACCTCAACCGTTCGAATCGAAAAGGTCTTTCATTGAAGCGTAATTTGCACGTCGCCCTGGGCTCG
>CAZZUZ010000336.1:0-2963 GCA_964657315.1 Vulcanimicrobiota bacterium | reverse complement strand
GACCGCCATGCATTGCGCCTCCATGCCGAGGCCACTGTGGATTTGCTACGCGGTCGACACGCGGCAGTAGCCGACGATCTGTATTAGTTCATTCAAGACGGCTCTTCGTCTACGCTGTCCGGTTCGATCACTAGCTTCGCATGCTGGCGATTTACGAGATAGTTGAGAGTTCTTCTTGCGTTTTCGACGGCCGCGCTAAATGCCGCAGCACGCATCTGGGCCGGGGCTTGCCCATTCGGCGTAGCGAAGACGCTCCTGCCGAAAAACTTTGGTGATGACAAGTGGATGTCGCTGCCCGGGAAGTTTGTGGGAACGATCGCAAGAATCGGGCCGCTGCGCCCGTCGGTCAGGACGATCGAGCCGGATGGGTTCAGATCGAACGCAGCGACGGTCACGCTGTAACGCTGTGGGGCCCGTGGCGTGACGATCACGCCGTTCTCGCCTGCGGCGACGGCCACTTCTGAAACAGTCAACGCGTCGCCCCTACCAAGATTTGACTGTTACCGGGCGGACAGGGTGGCCCGGACGATCCTTGCATTTCGATCACCCCTTCGAGCGGTTGCGCAACGATCGTGCCGTCGAACGTTGCTAGTTGCTCGAGCTCGCCAGTAAAAAAGTGCGCACGCTCTTTCAACGAGACAGAGCCTTACATGCAGGGAACCCTTACCTTCGATCACTTAATTTAATGCGTTCCTTTTGCGTTTAAACCAAGACGAAGTTTAGCGCGAGCGACAGCACAGAGAGCGCAGATGCTTCCCGATAATATACCAGCGAGGCCAAGATCGATGTTAGGACACGATTCCGATTGGTGGAACATCGTACTCCTCATCTCCTTAGCTGTAGGGGCAATCGGTGCAGTTGGCGTTGGATTTGCCTCTCTGATGTCGGTCTTAGCAGCTAAGTCGGAGATGAGTGCATATAAAGCCACTGTTTCAACAGCCGTCTCAGATGCGAAGGCAAGAGGCATCGAAGCGGGTGCAAAAGCCGCAACCGCAACTTTAGCCGCCGAGCATGCTCGCGAACGCGCCGCAGCCGCGTCCGCAAGAGCCGCCGAAGCATCCGAGAAAGCGGCGCAAGTACGAAAAGCCGCGGCTGAGCTTGAGTCTGAAGTAGCAGCGGCGAAATCTCGTATCGCTCAAACTGAACGCAACACGGCACTTATCAACCAGAGCACTGCGCGTTACGAGAAAGAAGCAGCTGACACTCGCCTGAAGCTTGCATCCGTCAAGAGCAATGTGCGGCGCATCAATAACGCTCTCGCGAGCCGCCATTTGACTATCGCGCAAAGGCACGTAATCGTTTTACTTCATCTAAAGGGATACACAGTTGTCATCCGAGCAAATCATAACGGCGAAGAGTTAGCTTTTGCCCTCGAATTACGCAGCGCGTTTTTAGCAGCCGGCGCGAATGTGCCACAGCTGGGGCAAGGCAACACAATCGACAATGGAAGCCAAGGATTGGTCGTGCATCTCGATCCTACCGACCCTATCGCATTAAAGGTTTTAAACGCACTCGCTGAGGTGGGCCTCAAACCGAGATCCCAACTTGCATACGGTGGAAGTTTTGTTATTGAAGTGGCTCCGCGACCTTCTACAATGTAGATTGCAACTTGTTGGGCTCGTAATTATCTCCGAACGACGCGGTCACGGCCGGCGAGGCGAGTAGCGTTCCTTGGAAGTCGCGTTTCTGATCGCGATTGCTGAAGAGCACGATGACGTCGTACACGAATGTTTTGGTCGTCGAAGCGTTCGCCGGCAAAAGCGCCGCGGTTTGATCCGCGGTGATGAGGCACTTGACGGTGCATCCGACCGTATTGATTGCGAGGCCGCCGTCATCGGTACTGATATCGAGCACAGTATCTTGAGCGCCATACTTCTGGCGCATCTGCATACGCGCCGCGATCGCGTGCGTCATGTCGGCTGCGGCGAGCGTGCCGTCGGGATAACGCACGGTCCCGATGCCGCGAAACGTCGCCCCTTGATCAATCGTATGGTTCGACTTTTTCGCCATGCACGCTCATCTCCGCAGTGGGAGCACGTTTATCGAAGATCGCGATGAGGGGCGCGATCGGCGCGCGCAAAGGCGACGTATCTATTCGCGCAGCGCTCGCAGTACCGCGTGACACGGCCTCGATCGCCGCGGCCGTAGGCGCTTGGCAATCGCATCACTATGCGATCCGCGTCCGATCCGCAATTCGCCTTCGCAGACCATCGCGATCACCTCGTTATGCCGGGTCGCGATATAGACAGCTTCCCCACGTCAGCGCCGGCGGGCCGCCTGCAAGCTGTTGCAGCGCGATCGACGTCATGTCGACGAGGTCGTTCGGCTTATCGGGAAATCGCAGATGCTCTTCGGTCCATCGTCGAGGCGCGAGCCGCCATTGGGCAACAAGACTTTCTTCATAGAACAGCGGTGTCGCGTTTTCTGCGCGCGCCTCTTTTGCGTAGACTTGCTCAGGTTCGAACTCGAGCACACGCGCGGCGATCGTCCGTTTTGCTGTGAGCGCCGCGACGCGGTTAAAGTCGTCGAATCGATCTCGCGATCGTGGAGATCACCCAGAGCATACGATCCGCCAGCTTCGGCAACAGAAATCGCTGCGGATCGCGCGCGACGTCGACAACGTCCCAACGCCGGTGCAACGACATAGCCGCGTTCGTTTTGTCGACGAAAGCAATCAAGTTGGCCACGGAAAGCGCACTCGATACGCTACCGATAGCGCCTCTTCGAGAGCCGTGCACAGCAGCTCGAGCGGCATGCCTCGCGACTCCTCGATCGAGCGAAGGTGGTCGATCAGCGAAGGCTCTTGCACGCGTCAAAGTTTCGGAATGGGCCCGGATTGGGCCCTGTTTGGTCGCTACAATTTCACGTGATACGCTGCTAGCATCGAGCTTTTACGCAATGCGCAGGTCTGATTCGTAATCAGCAGGTCAGCGGTTCAAATCCGCTCGTCGGCTCCAGACGTA
>CAZZUZ010000335.1:0-2967 GCA_964657315.1 Vulcanimicrobiota bacterium | reverse complement strand
TATTGGCGCGAAATCTCCGCTACGCTGCGGCCCGATCGCGCGACCTCGAGTATCTTATGCCGGAACTCGGGCGGATAGGCCCGGGGTGGTTTCTTGGCCATGGTGGACTCCTTTGCTGTAAGCTAGAAAGTCTCCGCGGAACCGGGCCAACATCAGGGAACAGTAGCATCCAGCCGCCGGCGGCCCGAGAGAGCTCTACCGTGTGAACTTGTCCTTCGCCGACGGCGTCCACTGTGCCAACGTCGGCGAGCGACTCGAGATTGCCGACGCGATGGACGTCGCCGGAGCTCTCGAACAGCATGACCTCATTGAAACGATGGCCGTGCAGGCCGGCCGAGTTAATGAAGTGGCCATACTCGAAGCGTTGCACCTCGATCGGCAATGGCAACGGCGCTGACGCCATGAAGGGCAAAATGGCAGGCGACGCGTTACGACCCATTTCCAGCGTTCTTACCCTTGAGCGGGCTTGTCCATGGCGAACCGACTATTGCAGTCGCAAAAGGGGTCGTTTACGGGATAGCCGGAAAGGCTCTCAATGATGAGGCCTTTGGTCTAATCGCACGCTCTGAAAGACGAAGACGCAGAGAGCGACGGTATCGACGTGCATGGGTCTAGCGCGTCCGCACGTACGCGATCGCGGTCACGCCCGACGACACGAATAACATGACAAATTGATACCAGTAGAAGAATGGCAGTCCGAGCCACGCCGGGTCCGCGCGTGCGTAAAGCGCGGGAAACGCCAATGCGAGAAAGGGGATGAGCAGCAGCAGATACCAGCGCGCGTCGCGTTTCACGCCTTTTGTCGTACCCGGTTTTCGCGGAACGTTCCCGCCCGTTGCCGAACCGCAAGAGGTCCGAACGAAAAAGGAGATCCATGGCGGCGAAAACCGCGCTCATCACCGGCGTCACGGGGCAAGACGGTTCGTACCTCGCCGAATTCTTGCTGGATAAGGGCTACCGCGTCGTGGGCATGACGCGGCGCACGAGCACCGAGGTGCACGAGCGGATCGAGCATCTCGTGGACCGGATCGAGATCGTTTCGGGCGATCTGCTCGATCAGACGTCGCTGCACAATCTCATCGCCGCCGTTCGGCCGCACGAGGTCTACAATCTCGCGGCGCAATCGTTCGTTCCGACGTCTTGGGATCAGCCGGTCCTCACGGGCGAGTTTACCGCACTCGGCGTCACGCGCGCCCTCGATGCGATCCATCACGTCGACCGCACGATCCGTTTCTATCAAGCGTCGAGCTCGGAGATGTTCGGCAAAGTGATGGAGACGCCGCAGCGCGAGTCCACGCCGTTCTACCCGCGCAGTCCCTACGGCGTCGCGAAAGTGTACGGGCACTGGATCACCGTGAATTACCGCGAGTCGTACGGCATGTACGCCGTAAGCGGCATCCTCTTCAATCACGAATCGCCGCGGCGCGGCAAAGAATTCGTTACGCGTAAGATCTCCGACGGCGTCGCGCGCATCAAGCGCGGCTTGCAGCCAAAGCTCGCGCTCGGGAATCTCGACGCGCAGCGCGATTGGGGGTTCGCGGGCGATTACGTACGGGCGATGTGGCTCATGCTGCAGCAAGACCGTCCCGACGATTACGTCGTCGCTACGGGCCGCACGCATTCGGTGCGCGAGTTCTGCCGCATCGCGTTCGCAGCGGCCGGGCTCGACTATCGCGAGTACGTCGTCGAAGACCCGCGCTTCATGCGGCCGGCAGAAGTCGACCTCTTGATCGGCGATTCGTCGAAGGCGCGCGCCGCGCTCGGCTGGGTGCCCGAAGTGTCGTTCGAAGAGCTCGTCGTCTCGATGGTGGAAGCGGACATCACACGCTACGAGATTGCGAACCGGTAACGTGCGCGTTCTCGTTACCGGCGGCAACGGTTTCGTCGGCAAGCATCTCGTTGCCGAACTGCGCGAACGCGGTCACGACGTCGTGTCCGCCGGACGCGGCTCGCTCCGCGCGGACGAGGTCGAACTCGACCTGAGCGACGCAAACGGCATCCGCGCGATCGTCGAACGCGCGCGGCCGGATCTGGTCTACCACCTCGCGGCGCACGCATCGGTTGCGGACGCGGCGCGCGATCCGCTCCATACCTACCGCGTCAACGTCACGGGCACCGCGAACGTCGTCGAAGCGCTACGCGGCGCCGCGCACGTGCGGCTCGTGTTCGCGAGTTCTGCAGAAGTCTACGGCATCAAAGCGATCGCGGACATGCCGCTGCGCGAGACGTCGCTGCCGGCGCCCGTAACCGTCTACGCCGCGAGCAAACTCGCGGCCGAAGCGATCGTGCTCGCGTCGGCGCGAACGTACGCGATGCGCGCGATCGTCGTGCGGTCGTTCAACCTCATCGGACCGGGCCAGAGCGACCACTTCGTAGTGGGCGCGTTCTCGCATCGCCTGGCCACGATCGCGGCCGGCGGTCCGTCACGCTTTCCGGTCGGAAGTCTCACGGCGCAGCGCGATTTTCTCGACGTTCGCGATGCGGCCAAGGCGTACGCCGATCTCGGCGAGCGCGGCGTCGACGGCGAGATCTACAACGTCTGCGGCGGCAAGCCGACGAGCATTTCCGAAGTGCTGCGCCAACTCGTCTTCGCCGCGCGCGTGCCGGTCGAAATTCGCGAAGATCCGGCGCTCATGCGTCCGGTAGACGTGCCGATCGCCTATGGCGACAACACGAAACTCCACGGGGCGACGGGCTGGACGCCGTCGACTCCGCTCGTCAAAACGCTGCGCGATGCGTACGCAGCCGCGCGCGCCGCACTTGAAGTGAGCGGCGCTCCCGATGCGAATGGAGGCAGCCATGGCCTCTGAACGCGAGCGCACGTGGCGCGATATTATTTTCGCCAATCGCGGAACGCTGCTCGCGCTGCCGGCGATCGCACTCGGCATTTTCGGCAAGCCGACCCAGCGGTCCGCGGCGCTCGGCGTTCCGGTCGTGACCCAGTACGGCCTGCGTCCACGGGCCAAC
>CAZZUZ010000334.1:0-2969 GCA_964657315.1 Vulcanimicrobiota bacterium | reverse complement strand
CTCGCCGCCACGATCTACCACGGTTTAGAGGAAGCGACCGATTCGGGCTCGCTCGACGCGGCGATATCGGCCGCCGCGCACCTGCCCGCCCCCGACCTTGCGGCCGCGCGGCGCGACGTGCCCGAGACGCTGCACGTCGAACTGGCGTATGCGACCGGCTGGCGTTCGAGTCAGACCGCGACCGTCGCGATCGCCGCGCAGCTCCAGGCCGCGGGCATCGAGGCGAACCTCCACGGTTATCCGAGCGGCGCGTTTTGGGGTCCGAAGTCGAGCGGCGGCATCCTCGAGAACGGGCGCTTCGACATCGCGCTCACCAGCTGGTCGCCGAGCCTCGACCCCGACCGCTCGTATCTCTTCGGTTGCGCCGCGACGCCCCCGGGCGGCGGAAACGCCGGTGGATATTGCGACCCGGCGTTCGACGCGGCCGAGGCCGAGGGCGCGCGCACGTTCGAACCCGCGGCGCGCACGCGCGCGTATCGCCGCGCGCATGCGATTCTCGTTCGCGATCTCCCGATCGTGCCGATCGGATTCGAACGTAGCGCCTACGCCGTGTCGCGGCGATTCCTCGGCTTCAAGCCGAACGTCCTCGGCCGCGATTACTGGAACGCGTGGCAGTGGCAACTCTCAGCCATGCGGTAGCGGCTACGAGTTCGTGAACGCCGGGGGCCGTTTTTCGAGAAACGCCTTGGTGCCTTCGGCGAAATCTTTCGTGCCGATGAGGGTTCCGAAATGCAGGGCTTCGATTTCGAGCGCGGGACGCAGATCGAGCCCGATCGCTTCGTCGATCGCGCGTTTGGTCGCGACGATCGCCAGCGGCGCTTTCTTCGCGATCACGTTCGCGATGCGTTTTGCTTCGGTCAGCAGGTCTGCGGCCGGCACGACTTTCTGGACGAGGCCGACGCGCAGCGCTTCGTTCGCGTCGATCATCTCGGCCGAGAGGCAGAGGTACATCGCCATGCCGCGGCCGAGCAGTCGCGCCGTGCGCTGCGTTCCACCGTAGCCGGGCAGGATCCCGAGGTTGACTTCCGGTTGACCGAATTTTGCTTTTTCGCTCGCGATGCGCATGTCGCAGGCCATCGCGAGTTCGCATCCGCCGCCGAGCGCGAAGCCGTTGACGGCGGCGATCGTGGGCGTCTTCGCGTTCTCGAGCGCGAGCGTGAGGGCTTGTCCGCTTCGTGCCATCGCGGCGCCGGCGACGGAGCCCGGCAACGCGTTGAGTTCCGAAATGTCGGCGCCGGCCGCGAACGATTTTTCGCCCGAGCCCGTCAGGACGATGACGCGCACGGCGTCGTCTGCGTCGAGTTCGGCGATCGCGGCTTTGAGTTCGCGAACCATTAAGATATTAAGGGCATTAAGAACGGCGGGCCGGTTGAGCGTGATCGTCGCGACCGCGTCTTCGCGTTCGATGAGTATCGTTTCGTAAGCCATGATTGCGCGTTCCACGGAAAAGCGTTGCCGCACCTTTGACTCGCTTGTTATACTACCGCCGACGCCCAGTTGCGTCGTTTCTGAATGTCCCGAAACGGTGTTACTCGAAATGAACGCGATGCGTACGGCCTATCATGAGGCACTCGAATCCGCCCGGCTCGACGTCGTGCGCCTTGGTGCTCTCGTCGGCGATGCCGTCGCGGCCGCCGTCGGTTCGCTCGAACGTCGCGACACCGCGCTCGCCGCTCGCGTCATCGCGGGTGACGACGACGTCGACATGCTGCGCCGGCGCGTCGAGCAGACCTGCATCGAATTGATCTGGAAACAGCAGCCCGTGGCGGGCGAACTTCGGCAAGTTGCCGCGATGCTCGAAATCGTCACCGACCTCGAACGCATCGGCGATTACGCCGTCGAGATCGCAAAGAATTCCATCAAGCTGACCGATGTCGCGATCCGTCCGGCTCGCGTCGAGATCGGCCGCATCGCTTCGATCGCGCTCGAGATGCTGCGCGAGACGATGCGTTCCTACACCGAGCGCGACGCGCAGATCGCCGAAGCCGTCATCGAGCGCGACGACGAAGTCGACGCGCTGTACGCGCGCGGCATCGAAGCGCTGCAGGACGAGATGCAGACGGATTCGGGCATGGTCCGCGCCGGAACGATCATGCTGTTCGTTTTGGCCAACCTCGAACGCGTCGGCGACCGGGCTCAGAATGTGGCCTGGCACACGAAGGAGATGCTCGGAAAGGGCTGATACTCTAGTCGCAGTGTCTCGCCGCTCGTGGTCTCTATCACTTGCTGCATGCTTGTTATTGAGCGTGCCGGTCCCGGCGCGCGCCGACGTGCCGCTCGGCGTCTTCTACGACGGCACGCGGGCCGACCGTAAGGGCGACCCCAGCGGCATGCAGCACGCCGGCAACAACTTCGTGACGGCCTTTCGCGCCGTCCGCATGTTCGACGGGCTGCTCTCCTTCGCGTCGCACGGGAACGTCGCGAAGGTCACGATCGACCATCATACGATGAGCTTCTCGGCCGGGAAGAAGTACGCGTTCCTGGACGGGACGCGGGTCGCGCTGCCGGCCGCGCCATTCCGGGCCAACGGCGACATCTATTTGCCGATCGCGACGGTCGCGAAACTCGGCTCGGCGCGCGTTTCCGTCGACCGCAACAAGAAGATCGTATCGTTCCGGTCGGGCGGCGGCGAGAGCTTCGATCCGCCGGCGCTCGGTCCGCTGCGGCCGCAAGACCTCGACGACGTCCAGCCGTCGCCCGCACAAGCGCTCTCGATCGCGACGACGGAATCGATCGACGGCGACGGGCTCCACGCGCGCGCCGCCGTGCGCAACGTGACGATCAAAGAGTACAAGCTCTCGTTTCCGACGCCGCGCCAGATCGCGTTCGTCCTCTATCGCAACGGTCTCGAGGTTTGGAATTCGACGACGGCGATCCCGGATGGGGAACCGACGGTGCTGACGATCGGACCGCTCGAAAGCAAAGTCGTCACGGCGGAGTATCCCGATTTCGCGAAGCTCGGTGCGGGC
>CAZZUZ010000333.1:0-2977 GCA_964657315.1 Vulcanimicrobiota bacterium | reverse complement strand
GGTCGCCGTCGTGTCGTTCGAAGGCTCGACGTCGGACGGCATCGCGAGCACGACGGGCGAGCGTCCGTCGCTCAGCCTAGCGCTGCGTCGCCGGCGCTTTCGCAGCGAATACTTTCGCGTGCCGGCCGATGCGGACGGCGCGATGCGCGAGATGCTGATCGAAGTTCTCGGCGCGCAGCGCGTTCACGGCGAACGCACGCTCGTCGTGCTCGCGCGGCGCGCGCAGCGTTATCCGCAGCAGCGGGCGATGCTCGACGAACTCTTTTCGCGGGAGCCCGGCGCGATCGCGGTCTCCGCGCTCGAGCCGTTCGATCTGCCGTGTCTCGCGCCCGCGCAGCATGTCTTTGCTACCTGTGGGGATGAGGAATCCTCGATCGAAGCGCTGGCCGACGTCCTCGCCGGCCGATCGGCCGCAACGGGAACGCTGCCGGTTCGCGTGCCCGTTTGAGCCCCGCGGAAGAGATCGTTTCGAGCGCGCTGGGCTCCCGGTATACGGCGGCCGTGCTTCGCGTCGAGAGCGGCGGCACCGTCCGGTACGAGCGTGCGTTCGGGACGTTGGACGCGCGAGACGGTGCCGTCCGCTGCGAAGTGACGACCGCGTTCGACCTCGCGTCGATCACAAAAGTTTTCGTCAGTACGGCCGCGCTCTCGCTCGTCGCGAACGGAGCGCTCGAACTCGACGTGCCGCTCACCGGCTTTTTCCCGGAATGGCGCGGCACGGATCACGAGCCGATCACGCTGCACGATCTGCTCGCGCACCGTTCGGGAATGGCCTCCGGCGCCGACTATCGCACGCTCTTCGGCGAAGACGTCGAGCGCTTCGCGCGTACGCGACCGCTCGTCGCACCCGTTCGCGAACGCGTGATCTACAGCGATCTCGGGTTCATTACGCTCGGCTCGCTGCTCGCGAAAGTGCATGGCAAGGGGCTTGCCACAGCGATGAAAGCTACGCTCGCGGCGCTTGGATGCCGGGATACGCGGTATCGGCCTCGTAACGACGATGCGCTGGCCGTTGCGGCCACGGAATACGATGCTTGGAGAGGTCGGGTTCGCGGCGCGGTGCACGATGAAAAAGCGTATCTTTGTCACGGCGTCGCCGGACACGCCGGCCTCTTCGGAACCGCATTCGACGTCGCTCGGCTCGCGGAAGCGTATCTGGGAGCCCGACGCGGACGTTCCAGTGCCGCACTGCCGCCGGCGCTCGCGCTCGAAGCCGTTCGCGAGCACGCTTGGGATCCGGTCTTACGCCGGGGATTGGGTTGGGCGCTCAAGACCAGCGACGAGAATTCGTGCGGTTCGGCGATGAGCGCCGCAACCTTCGGCCATACGGGCTTCACGGGCACGGTCGTGTGGGCGGATCCCGGGCGCGATCTCTCCGTCGTGCTCCTTAGCAACGCCGTGTACTTCGGCAGAAACGACCTGCGCGATCTGCGCGCGGCGGTGTGCGACGCGGTCGTCGCGGAGTACGCTCCTTGAACATCCTCGGCCTCATGTCGGGAACGTCGCTCGACGGCATCGACGTCGCGCTCGCCGATATCCGCCCGCGCGGTGCGGCCTACGCGGTCGAATGCAAAAACTTCATGACCGTACCATTTGAACGCGGTACCCGAGACCGGTTGCTCGCCGCGCTGCCGCCGAACGAACCCAGTGTGGCGGTCGCCGCCGAACTCGATCGTGCGTTCGGATCCGAACTCGCGCGCGCCGCGGCGTCGGCGCTCTCGGAGTTCGGCGTCGCGAGCGTCGATGCGATCGCGAGCCACGGCCTGACGCTCTATCACCGCGGAGAGGCCGGGATCACGTGGCAGATCGGGTCGCCGTACGCGCTGCGCGACGAGCTGCGATCGACCGTCGTCTACGATTTTCGCCGCGGCGATTGCGCGCTCGGCGGCCACGGCGCTCCGCTCGTCCCGCACTTCGACGCGCTCGCCTTCGGCGACGACGACCGCGACGTCGTCGCTCTCAATCTCGGCGGGATCGCCAACGTCTCGGTCGTACCGGCCGGTTCCGTAGCCGCCACCCTCGCGTGGGACACGGGACCGTCGAACCTCCTCATCGACGGCTTCGTCGCGCTGCGCACGGACGGTCGGGAAACCTTCGACGACGGCGGCGCCTATGCGATTGCGGGCCGTTCCGACCCGGATGCGCTCGCGGCGCTCAAGCACGACGCGCGCGAATTTCTCGAGAGCGAACCACCCAAATCCAGCGGCCGGGAACGGTTCGGGCCGCAGTTTCTCGCCCGGCACGCGGTGTCGCTGGACGGCCTCTCGCTCAGCGACGGCTGCGCGACGCTCGCGGCTTTCACGGTCGATTGCATCGCGACTTCGGTCGAGCGCTTCGCGCCGCCGGCGTCGCGCATGATCATCAGCGGCGGCGGCGCGCGCAACGCGGCGCTCGTACGCGGCCTCAAAACGCGCCTGGGAGGGCAAGGCTGGCAGATTCTCTCGTCGCTCAGTTTCGGCGTCGATCCCGATGCGAAAGAGGCCGTCGCCTTCGCGCTCCTCGCGTACGAATCGTTGCGCGGACGGCCGGCGAACGTACCGGCGGCGACCGGCGCATTGCAGGCCGCGGTGCTCGGATCGATCGTTCCGCACGAACTCGACGCGCTGCTCGCAAAGATTCGGCTCGAAGTCGCGGCGAACGCCACCGCATGAGCGAACGCATTACCATCGGCGTCGATGCCGGCGGAACGTCCACCGTAGCCGCACTCTCGCGCGACGGCGTGTTCGAAACGCAGGCGCGCGAAGGTCCGGCCAACGCGAGCTCGCGCGGGATCGACGCCGCCGCGCTCACGATCGCGGCGGCCGTTCGCGAACTCACGGGCGATACGGATCCCGCGGCGTTGTTCGTAGCCGCGGCGGGCGCCGGACGCGCGACGGTGCGCGACGGCCTCTTCGACGCGCTCTCGAAAGCGTTTCCCGAAACGGACGCGATCGCGGTAGAAGAAGACCTGCGCGTCGCGCTGCGCGCGTCGATGCAG
>CAZZUZ010000332.1:0-2981 GCA_964657315.1 Vulcanimicrobiota bacterium | reverse complement strand
GACTTGCCGTCGGATGTGCCACTAGCGTTGCGCGCTCAAGCTGCGGAGTTTCAAGCAAATTATCGTTCGCAGGGAACGCTGCGTGTGCGTACCGCAAATTTTCGCGAGATTATGCGTCAATGCGCAGAGTATCGTGCGTGCCCGTATCCGATGTCGGAGGGTACGGCGATCGGCATCGTAACGGCGATGGCTGCATCGGGAAAGTCGTTCTCGACGATGTCGGGCATGCGCGACACGATCGCAGTGATGCACCGGCTCGGCGAGGTCCCCGATCCGACGACTGGCGTGCGCTTTTCGCGCGTGTGGCAAGGCATTCAACGCACCGTCGGCATGGATCATCCAAATCAAAAGATTGCGCTCACACGTCTCGAGATTGGCAAGATGATCAAGATTGCGCTACGCGACGGGCGCGAAGACTTTGCGGCCGGTATGGCCGTGAGTTTCGAGGGGGCACTCCGGAAGGGCGAGATGGGGCACATGCGCGTCGAAGATATTCGCGTGCGTCGCGGCGAGTGGCGGATTCTGCTACGCACAAGCAAGGGCGATCAATACAGAAAAGGTGCGTTCGTTCGCATTGATCCCGTGCCGGATGCGCCGTTTAATGTGCATTCCGAAATTACGCGTTGGCTTCGGCGTTTAAATCGCAAAAGCGGTTACATGTTTCCTGAGATGAACGGTTGCATTCCGACGCATAGCCCGCGAGATTCTCGTGCCTTCGAAAGGGCGTTGAAGTGCTATGCGGCGACCATCGGCCTAGACCCGTGCACCATCGGAACGCATTCGCTGCGGGCTGGGTGGGCGACCGAGGCGATCGACGCGGGTCTCTCGGAAGCTCTCGTAGCCAGTCATCTCAGACACAAGGGGCTGGACCTGCTGGCTGTCTATTACAGGCCGCGGCACGAAGCGCCAAATTTTGCAGGCAGCGCCGATCCGGGTTGGTCGTAATGACGAACCCGTCAGAGTTCGGTCTGCCGTTACCGCGGTGGAGCAAATCGACGCTTCTCGAGTTCGAGCGCTTTACGCGGTCGTATCGAAAGACCGCACGGGATGCGGCGCAGCCCGAAGCGACACCAGAACCGCAGTGGTTCGCGGACCACGTTGCGGCGCGTTGTTACAAGCATGGTCGGCATGCGACGCGTCGATATATCCGATACGTCGAGTGCTTCTTTCAAGCGAATGGAGCTCCCAATCTCGTCCAGACGGCGCGCATTCAAGCGATTCTACGCGCACCGGACGATTTCGATGTAACATCGGTCGATTTTGAGCCGATCGCGGGCCCTCTTGGCTTTCGCCGAGCGCAGGTCTTCGCTGATGCCAGTTATACGGCTGCGTACGCTCGCGATCTCCGCCGTAAGGTCAAACTATGGGTCGCGTTCGCGGAGCGCCAAAACATCGATCCCATGGCGCCGTCGTTGGACGACGTGTTAAGCTGGCTTGCAGGGGTAGGCGCAACGAAATCTCATCGCGCCGTGCGAAACGCGAGAAACGGGCTCGCGTATTATCTTCATCGCAATGGCGTTGCCGATAACGTGACCGGATCGCCACGGGTCGCGCAACTGATCGAGGGCGTTAAACGCTCGCATGTGCCCGTTCCGCTCATGCCGTACAGCCCACATGAGCGGCGGACGATCGTACATACCATCGCACGCACCGGGACCGGTCTGCGCGATCGTGCTGCGGTTCTGATGGCGGCGTTCACGCCGTGGAGCGCCGACACGATCGTCATGCTCGACGTCGAGCATTGTCTCATCGATGAGGCGGGCGCACATATCACGTCGCCCGTCGACGGCTATGTTCTTCATGTCGGCAGTCATGCCGTTGAAGATCTCGATCTGCCGACCTGGCTTGGTCGATTGATGGATGCTGTCGGCAGCGGTCCGCTTTTTCGTCGGGTGCATGCGCGTTCGCTTTGCTTCGGTCCCGAACGCCTGACGTCACAAGCGCTCCTCTCGTTTATGCGACGGGCTGCGGTTGAAGCGAACATTCCGAGCAAGAAGATGACGGAGCGGCTGCGCGCGTTGTTCGATCTCGAGAAGCGCGATATGGCGTGCGAAACCGTCATTGCGAAGTACGAGGGCCGCGAATCTCCGCGTAAGTCGCAGCAATCAGAAGAGCGTCGTGAGCTCATGCTCTTGATGCGTAAAAACCGTTCGCGAAGACGCAGATAGCATCGCCGTTCGACCGTGAACTGCGGCTGGCCGCCGCATGTCGAGGGCACCCAAAACGCTCCGAAGCAATCCGAAGACTGGACTAGGAATCGATGAACCAATCGAAGTTTGCCGCTCGCGGCGAGAAAATAATTCACGACGAGCTGATCGCAGAACTTGCTGTGGCCGTTGAAAAGCGACTAACAAGCATGAACGTCAGTCAGGCCTCGATCTGGCTCGCGGGATACGTGATGGGACGACTCGCCGGCGGCTATGGCGGAATCGACATCGATATTTTCGAGGGCCCGCTCTTGATTTCGTTACTCGACACCACTGATCCGATTCTTAAGGATATGATCGCAACTCGCGAGGCCGGCGGCTAATGGTTAAACGCAGCCGACGCGAAGAACTCGCCCCAATCGAACCGGAAACGAGCCCATCGGTCATCGACTGGTCACAATACTCGTTTGAGCGACTGACGGTCAGTGAGGCTGCTCATTATCTCAGGGACTATTACCGTTCGCAACTGCCGTTGCGTGACAAAAGTGGCCGAGGGAAAAAACCGTGAGCATCATTGCTTCGCAAAATGCGACCTACACGATCTCGCCGAGCGACTTAGTGTACCTGTACGATTGTAAGCGCTGTTTCGTCGACAAAATCCGGCATGGGCTCAAGCTTCCGTGGAACTTCAGCCCGCATTTCACGAGCGCAGATCGCGCCATGCGCAAGGCATTATCGGCATCCGAGATCGTTGATCTCGGCGTTGGTCCGCGATTTCGCGTCGTAACGCAGGGTGAGTGGGTGCATTCACGGCCGATCGAATTTCCAAACTAC
>CAZZUZ010000331.1:0-2991 GCA_964657315.1 Vulcanimicrobiota bacterium | reverse complement strand
CGCGATGCCGTACGACGGGGGCGCGATGCCGTCGTGTCGCTCGCCCGGACCCGCGCTTGCGGTGCGGCGCGACGCCGGTCCGTCCGTCGCGTTAGGCGAACTCGGCGGCGAAGTAACCTACCCGAGCCGCCGCACCGGGCGCGGAACGAAAGCGGCGACGCGATCGCGTCACTCGCAATCGGTCGCCGGGAGGATGCACGCTACGTGGTGGGCGGGGCTACTTCATCGTGCCGGCGGGCTTCATCGAACCCGACGCCATCTTCGCGCCCATGCTCGCGGCTTCGGACTTGCACATCGACTTCATCGTCGTCGTGCTGCCGCTCGGATCCATGTCGTCGCCCTTCATCGAGCTCGACGCGGCCATCGACTTGCCGTTCTTCGCGGCCATCGCGGTTTTGTTCGCCGCCTTGTCGAGCGTGTACGTTTTGGCTTTCGTGTCGACCATGACGTTCGGATCGCCGGGGGAGCACACGGCCTTCGTGGTGCTCGAGTTCGCGGAGCCGTTCTTCATGCCGGTCGATTGGGCGAAGGCGGGCGAGACGGCGAGGATGGTCGCGGCCGCGGCCACGAGGAGTGTCGGATTGAGACGCATTGCGTTTGCTTTCTAGAGTCGGGCGGGACGTGATAGCCCTCTTCCTCGACTCCGCCGCTCCTCGATGCGTTCCTCATTCCGACGTCGACCGTACGTTTCCGTACGAATTACGCGCCGGAGCGATCCGCTAACGCTTCGAAACGCGATCGCTCCCGCTCCGGCGGAGCGGCTCGAGTAGTGCCGGTATCCTTAACCCGCGAGCGTTTGCGCGAACGCCGACTTCCCCGCGTAGCGCGCGGCGGGGCCGAGTTGGAGTTCGATCGCGGTGAGCCGGTTGTATTTCTCCACGCGGTCGCTGCGCGAGAGCGAGCCCGTTTTGATCTGGCCCGCGCCCGTGGAAACCGAGAGATCGGCGATCGTCGTATCGCCCGTCTCGCCCGAACGATGCGAGATCACGCTGCGATAGCCCGCCTTATGCGCCATCTCCACGGCGTCGAGCGTCTCCGTGAGCGTGCCGATCTGATTGACCTTCACGAGGATCGCGTTCGCGACGCCTTCCGCGATGCCACGCGCGAGGCGCTCGGTGTTCGTCACGAAGAGATCGTCGCCGACGAGTTGCACGCGCTTGCCGATCCGTTCGGTCAGCGCGCGCCAGCCGTCCCAATCGTCTTCGGAACAGCCGTCTTCGATCGAGATCACGGGATACGTCGCGCAGATGCGTTCGTAGAAATCGACCATCTCGGTCGTCGTGTACGGCTTGTTTTCGTTTTCGGGATAGTACTTGCCGTCGCGGAAGAATTCGGTCGCGGCGGAATCGAGCGCGAGCGCGATCTCGGTACCGGGTTCGTAGCCGGCTTGCGCGATCGCTTGCACGAGGACGTCGAGCGCGGCTTCGAGGCTGTCGAACGGCGGCGCGTACCCGCCTTCGTCGCCGACGAGCGTCGGCAGGCCGCGATCGTGCAAGATCTTGCCGAGCGCGTGGAACGTCTCCGCGCCGTAGCGCACGGCTTCGGCCATCGTCTTCGCGCCGACGGGGACGATCATGCACTCTTGGAATTGGAGCGCGCCCTCGGCGTGCTTGCCGCCGTTGATGACGTTCATCATCGGCACGGGGAGCGTGCTCGCGCTCGGGCCGCCGAGATAGCGGTAGAGCGGGACGCCGACGCTCGTCGCCGCGGCGCGCGCGTTCGCGAGCGAGATGCCGAGGATCGCGTTCGCGCCGTACGTGCCTTTGTTTTTCGACCCGTCGAGTTCGATGAGTTTTTGGTCGAGCTCGCGCTGTGCCGTGCTGTCGAAGCCTTCGAGCGCGGGGCCGAGGACGTCGTTGACGGCGTCGACCGCTTTGCGCACGCCTTTGCCGTTGAAGCGCTTCTTGTCGCCGTCGCGGAGTTCGACGGCTTCGTGCGCGCCCGTCGACGCGCCGCTCGGGACCATCGCCTCTTCCACCGCGCCGAAGCTCGTCGCGACGGTTACCGCGACGGTCGGATTCCCCCGCGAATCGAGGACCTCGCGCGCGAAAACGCTTTCGATTACCGGACGGCCCGAGCCACGTAACGATTCGATCACGTCGCCGCGCGTTCTTGAATGTGCGCCAAAGTCCCCCGTTGAACGCACGCCGTCTCTGCCGTCTCTAGGGAGGATGATACGTATGTCGTTTATGGACAGCATCGGAAGAATGGCGTCGGAATATCTGAGCGGCGGCAACCAGCAGCAGGCCGCCGACGCCGCGAGCGATCACGTGGCCGAGGCCGATCCGAACCAACTCGGAGATCATCTTTCGCAAAGCACGCAGACGATGGACGGTTCGAGCCTGATGGCGCTCGGTCAGCAACTGCTCCAGCACTTCACGAATAACGGCGGCTATTCGGGCGACGGCGATTCCGCGGCAGCCGCCGCCGGCACGACGCCCGACGCCGTCGCCTCCGGGGATCCCAACGCGGTGAGCGCGCTGATCGATTACGCGAAGCAGAATCCGGACGTGCTCAAGAATGCCGCGTCGTCGTTCATGCAAGGCAATCCGGGGGCGATCGCGCAGATGGCGCCGGGGTTGCTTCAGGGGATCATGGGCCGACTCGGCAAGTAACGAGCGCTTCGTTCGATCGGCCGCGCCGGGCGTGGGCGTCGGTCGTGTCATGCGGCCTGCACGGATTTCGGATTCGTGCGGGTCCGTCTCACGGCTCGGAAGCGGGCGGTTGCGGGAGTGACCCATTGCGACAGTCGAGAGCCGGTGCGGGGCGCGGCCGATTACGAGACTCGCGAGCGATTGCCAGGGCGGCGCAGCTCTCGTGCGTGCTTTATGATCTTTACCAAAGCAAGCGCCGCGAACACGTATTTCCTACGGATGCTCGTCCACTGATTCGAAGCTACGGCTACGGCTGAAGACGACGACGTGCAAAACTGCGATGTTTAAGAAAGATACTGTTCGGTATCTCTTTAGCTAGCTCGCGAGCAAAATGGCG
>CAZZUZ010000330.1:0-3005 GCA_964657315.1 Vulcanimicrobiota bacterium | reverse complement strand
GCGCCCGTGAAAAGGCATCGTTGAGCGCCTCACGGACGCGCTCGGTCATCTTATCGACGTTCATCTAGCAGTCTATGACAGCGAGTGCTAGCGTTTCGGTTTCATTTTTGATTCATTGGGTTGTTCTACGCTTTAAAAATCGCGAACTACGCCGCACCGCTGTTTGCCTTCTCGAACGGGCGCTGGACGACCGATGCGACGTACATCCGGACGCGTTTCGATGGCCTGATCTACCTCGACGCCATTCTCGATTGCGCCGATCGCAGCTGCATCGGTTTGGCGCGCTGCCGACAGCCGATGCCGGCGTCAGCTTACGAAACGACAACGGCCAGGTCTACGCCTCGAAACTCTACCGTAAGCTTGCGAAATCACATGGCCTGCATCAAGAGTTTATCTCGCCGCACACGCCGGAGCAGAACGGCGTCGCCGAATCGTTCATGGGCACGTTCAAGTGCAAATGCGTCTGACATCATCGCTTCGAGACGTACGTCGACGCTAAGGTTGTCATTAGCGATTGGTTTCAGACATTACAACCGAAACGCGTCCGCACTCACGCCTCGTATCTCGCCTTAAGTGAATGACCATAGTCGCGAGCGCGTCCTCGGAACTGAACAACGCTGGAGGTGCCGTATTTCGCGGTGGCCTGGTCGACGATTTGCTTTGCCAATTGATTTGTAGGACACAAATAGACACATCTCTCGGAAAACTTTCGTCGGCGCCATTCATCGAGTAGAAGGCCAATGAGACCTTTACCGTTACCAGTAGGCATCTGTAAAAGTACGTTTGGCTTATCGAGTGCCTCTTCGCAGTACTCGTCGAAAACCACGCCTTGGTAGCCAAGTACGCCGGCAACTTTCTTGCCCGGAAAGTCGCGAAACATGCTTTGTGGTGAATCGAGTGACACGGTGGAAGACCAATGCTTCTTAAATGGCATAATGTTTGTCCCTTAAGGCGATGGCTGACGGTTTGATCATTACAACACGTTCGTTGTTAGAAAAAGACTGATCGTATCAAACTGATACCTCAAAGCCGTAGTATTATCGCGAAAATGCCGCGTGATGGTCTGTACACCGAGACTGAAATATAGATTAAACGTTTAGCCTCGCGGATCCGGACCCGTCATTTGCATATGTCGCGAAGTCGTCAGATACATGCCAAAGAAATGTTACGCCTTGTGTGCTGCGATCCAAGCGTGATTTATCTCGGCCGGTGCCGGCGCCCTACGAGCGCAAGCCCTCGGCCTCGAGTGCATCGCGATTCGCTTCGTCGAACGGGTTGACGATCCGGATCGAACGCCCGGCATCGATCGCCGAGAAGCGGCGGCGATCCTGAAGATCTTCAGTGATAAGCGACGTGCAGCCCCCACGAGCCGCGACGGCCAGCATCATCGCATCCCAGAACGAGACGCCGTGCATCTCGTGGAGGTACATCCCTCGTGCGACGTCGCTCGACCTCGGTTCGATGATCCGAAGATTCGCGATCAGTCCCGATACGGCTGCGTTTGCTTCGCTCGTCGTGCGTTTTCGTCGACGCGTCAAGACGCTGTATAATTCGCAAAGCGCTTGAATGGTGACCGACGCGCCGGACGCGCGGCCGGCTAATACGATCGCACGCGCCCGCTCGAACTTCGATCCCGCATCTCGATCGAACGCGTAGACCAGCACGTTCGAATCGAACGCCGCAGCTATGGCCGCGGGTCTCCGCGATCATAGAGCTCGTCTCGGACGAACGATCCTCCGCCCATCGGCCATGCGAGCCCCTCGAGCCAGTCGGTGATATCTTTCTCGGTCGGCTCCGGTTCGGGGACGAGCCGCGCCACAGGCTTGCCGCGTCGGGTGATGACGATCGTCTCACGATCCCGTTCGGCCGCTGCCAAGAGCGAAGAGAACTGCTGATTTGCGTCTCGGGCCGCGACGTGCCGAAGCTTCATTGTAGATAGAATCTACAATTGACCGAAGCTTTCGTCAAGGCGTTCGGGCGACAATCGCTTGATAACCGCTTAGCGCAAATGCTCCGCGACGTACGCTCGCGTCTCGGAATCGAGGATGCAGATCGTAGTTCCGCGCATGCCGCGCGTTAGAAGCACGCGATACGTGTTCTTCACGACGTCGATGAAACGCGCGCCGCTGCCCTTCTTCATACCGCGATCTTGCGAAGCCGAAGGCTGCCCGATCCAAGTGCCGTCGCGGATGACGAGATCGTGACCCCAGATCACGCCCGCGTGCGCGAACTCGAAGCCCTGCGCGGTGTAGATGCAGCCGACCTGATGCTCGCCGCCCGGGTCGGTCGCCCAGAACTGCGCGGTCGGAACGCCGGGCGCGAGTTTCCGCGCGTCGTGCTTGGCGTTCCACGGCCGGCGAAAGTCGCCGATCGTCACGTCGTCGACGAGCGTGCCGTCCGGGCGCGGATCGGACCACGGCCAACAGAAGCCCGCCATCATCCGAGCGTCTTCGCCTGCGGCATTGCGTCGCACGATTTGACGCTCGAGCTCCGCCGGCTCGTCGACGATTCGTACGTCGTAAATTCCCGCCTCGAGGCGAGCGACACCGGTCTTGCGGATCTCGAGCAACTGATCGATCCAGTCGATGTACTCGTCGGACCCGGCACATCGGAACTGCGTCCGCAGATCGATCGTCTCGAGCCGCGCGTCATGGCGCACGGCCGCCTCGCGCAGGTACGCGCTGCTGCCGACCTCGTCCGCCCGCACGGCTTGATGGTCGTCGAGAAAGAACACCGACACGCGCGCCGCATCGACGAGCTCGTCGATCTGCGCACGATCGGACTTCTTGTCTTTCCTCGTGAAGCGGTTGTTACTCGTCGCGCGGATGCGGTGCGCTTCGTCGGCGATCACGACATCGATGCTGTCCGCCGGCGCCTCGCCGAAGTTATTGAAGTAGCGAATCTGTGCGTTGCTGCGCTTGCCGAGCACGTGCCGAATGTTCTCGGTAAACGCCTTGCTGCCGGTCGCGTGCTGCGCGTTGACGCCCATCTTCGAGAGCGTCCCG
>CAZZUZ010000329.1:0-3012 GCA_964657315.1 Vulcanimicrobiota bacterium | reverse complement strand
GTTCGTTTCCGGAGCCGGCGGCGACGGTGCGATCGACGGCCCACGCGAGGTTGACCGCGGTCGGACGCGCGTGACGGATCGCCGCGGCCGAAGCCGCGAATTCATCCTCGGTCGCCGCGACTTCGCGCGCGAGCGCCACGCCGTAGGCTCCGAAAATGCCGATGCACGGCGCGCCGCGCACCGCGAGCGTCGCGATCGCAGCGACCACGCCGGCAACGTCGCTTGCGGTCTTACGCTCGTAGGCATGCGGCAGCGAACGTTGATCGACGTACCCGACGCTAGCGCTCGCATTCTCGCCGCCGGGCGACCACCATACGACTTCACTCGACATGCGGCCGCCTTCGCAGAAGGCGGAGGCGATGCCTAGATCCGCGCCGCCTAACGCGCTCCGGCCGGCGCCATCGAGGAGTAGCAGCTGCGGCAATAGACCGGACGATCGCCGCGCGGTTTGAACGGGACGGTCGTCGCGGTATTGCACTGCGCGCATACCGCTTCGAACATCTCGCGCGCACCCGAGCCGCCGCTGGGCCGCGCGGTCTTACGCGAAGTACGGCAATCGCGGCAGCGCTGCGGCTCGTTCTCGAAGCCCTTTTCAGCGTAGAACTGTTGATCGCGCACCGAGAAAGGGAAGTCGTTGCCGCAATCTTTGCAGACGAGGGTCTTGTCTTGCACGGGTAGGCTCCAAATACACGAATCGGCGGCGCCTCAAATGCATGGCGCCGTCGTCCTGCGAGTATAGGAAAGCGGCAGGCAAAAAGCAAGCGAGCGCCGCCACACGGCGGTACCAAGGTGTCAGCCGACCGCGAGGACCGAGAGCGCGGCGACGGCCGCTTCGAAGCCTTTGTCGCCGCGCGCGGGATCGGCGCGTTCCTGGGCCTGTTCGAGCGTGTTGGTGGTCAGGACGCCGAAGCCGATCGGCACGCGCGTTTCGAGCGAGACGTCCATGATGCCGCGCGAACACTCGCCCGCGACGAAATCGAAATGCGGCGTGTCGCCTTTGATGACGACGCCCAGTGCGACGATCGCATCGTACTTCCCCGAGTCGATCAGCCGCGCCGCAGCCAGCGGCAATTCGAAGCAACCCGGCACGCGAAAGAAATCCGTCGCATCCGGCGCGACGCCGCAGGCCGCCGCCGCGCGGCGCGCTCCGTCTTCGAGCTGCGTCGCGAGTTCGCCGTAGAATGCCGCCGACACGACGGCGACGCGTTTCCCCGTTGCGTCCGGCAGCGGGGCGGTCGATTCGGTCTTCACGAGACGACTCCGAGGTGACCCATCTTGCTGCGTTTGGTTTCGATGTAGCGGGCGTTGGACGAGTTTTCGCCCGCGATGATCGGGACGCGATCGACGATGGTGAGCCCGTAACCTTCGAGGCCCGCGATTTTCTTCGGATTATTCGTGATCAGCCGCATCTCGCGCACGCCGAGGTCGACGAGCATCTGCGAACCGAGGCCGTAGTCGCGCTTGTCCGCGGGCAGCCCGAGCGCGAGATTCGCTTCGACCGTATCGGCTCCGCGGTCTTGCAGCGCGTACGCTTTGAGTTTGGCCGCGAGGCCGATGCCGCGGCCTTCCTGATGGAGGTAGAGCAGCACGCCGCGGCCTTCTTTGGCGATGATGTCGAGCGCGGCGTCGCGCTGTGCCGCACAGTCGCAGCGGATCGAGTGCAGCGCGTCGCCCGTGAGGCATTCGGAGTGAACGCGCACGAGGATGTCTTTTCCGTCGCCGACGTCGCCCATCACCATCGCGACGTGCGCGACGTCGTCGATCGACGTCTGATAGGCGACGCCGCGGAATTGCCCGTGCGTCGTGGGTAGATCGAATTCTGCTATCCGCCGAACGAGTTTCTCGGTTCGCATGCGATAGGCGATGAGATCGCGCACGGTCACGAGCTTCATGCCGTGCTTTTTCGCAAATTCGCGCAAGCCCGTCAGACGCATCATCGTGCCGTCTTCGGCCATGATCTCGACGATGACGCCCGCGGGATAGAAACCCGCAAGCCGCGCGAGATCGACCGAGGCTTCGGTCTGACCGGCACGCACGAGCACGCCGCCGTCGCGCGCGCGCAGCGGAAACATGTGACCGGGCCGCAAGAAATCCGACGGCTTCGCATTGACGTCGAGCATCGCTTGAATCGTCGCGGCGCGATCCTGCGCCGAGATGCCCGTCGTCGTGCGGTCGCGCGCTTCGATCGAGACCGTGAACGCGGTCTCGTGGAGCGCGGTATTCTCGCTGACCATGAGCGGGATTTGGAGTTCGTCGAGGCGCTTGCCGATGATCGCGACGCAGATGAGGCCGCCCGCTTCCTTGCGCATGAAGTTGATCGCTTCGGGCGTGACCATCTGCGCGGCCATGACGAGGTCGCCTTCGTTCTCGCGATCCTCGTCGTCGAGCACGATGACCATCTTGCCGGCCCGGATGTCCGCGATCGCGTCCTCGATCGCGTCGACGATCGGCTCGGAGATCTCTTTATCGGAAACCAACGCGGCCAGTTCGGGCAGCACTTTCGCAAGCGCCTGGATCGAGCGGAAGGACGGGGTCCGGCGTCCCGCGCGCAGCAGGCTGATCGCGCTCTCGGTGAGCCCGCTCGACTCCGCGAGTTCCGCGGCCGAAATCCCGGCCTTGTCCATCGTAGCGACGAGCGCTTCCGCAAACGTAGTCATACGAAGATTAGACGCCTCAGCTTGACGGATGTCAAGCCACTATCTCGCCTTGACAGCTGTCACCCGGCCTGAGAATCGTGTCGCCTTCGCCCCTTGGGCGTCACTTCAGTCGAACGTCACGATCGCTTTGACCACGTCGGCCTCGGACATCGCGTCGTACGCTTTCGCCACGTCGGGGAAGGCGAAGGTCGTCGTTTCGAGACGCGTCGCGTCGACGACGCCGCGTTCGATCGCAAGCATCGACTCTTTGGTATCCTGCGGGCCGCAGGAGTAGGAATTGATCAGGCGGAGGTCCCGAAAGTACGCGATGCTCTGATCGAATGCGAAGCGTTCGTCCGGCGCGATCGGCGTGAAG
>CAZZUZ010000328.1:2702-3107 GCA_964657315.1 Vulcanimicrobiota bacterium | reverse complement strand
TGGGATCGTCGCTCGGGGGCGCGTTCGCAATCCGGGCGGCGACGCGTGCTCCCGACCGCGTCGCGAAGCTCGTGACGATCGCCCCGACCGGGCTCGACGGCGTGCTCGAAAATCCGCCGACCGCGACTTCGCGTGCGATCGAGTCGTTCATTCGCACGCCCGTGATCGGCGAGAGCGCGTTCAACGCACTCGCGAGCCGGCCGTCCCTGAACTGGTTTTTGAGCGAACAAACCTACGCCGACAAAGCGTCGGTGACGCCCGAAGTACTCGATCATTTCACCGCGGTGACGCATCAGCGCGGCGCGCGCTACGTCGCGGCGGCGTTCGTAGGACAGGCGCTCAACGTCGACGTCGCGGCCGACCTGCCGTTCTTGAAGATGCCGATGCTCGTGCTCTGGGGCGACG
>CAZZUZ010000328.1:2317-2692 GCA_964657315.1 Vulcanimicrobiota bacterium | reverse complement strand
ATCAGGTGCGCGGCGCGTGTAACGTCACGGCCTCCAACCCCGTTACGAATGCCGCCGAATACGTGCGGCTCGCGCCCGAGGCGCGGCTGGAAACGTTCGCCGGTGCGGGATTGCTGCCGCACGAAGAACGGCCCGAAGCCGTCGCGCAGAGCATCGCCGCGTTCGCCGCAGAGGGCACGTCCGCCCAAACCCGAACCGCGCCCGCCATGTCCGCTCCGCTTTCCGCCGTCTTCAAAAGTTACGATATTCGTGGACTCTATCCCGAAGAGATCGACGACGGTCTGGCCTACGCGATCGGCCGCGCCTTCGTCGAAGAACTCGGCATCACGTCGGTCGTGGTCGGACGCGACATGCGGCCCTCGGGAGAATCGCTTT
>CAZZUZ010000328.1:1085-2307 GCA_964657315.1 Vulcanimicrobiota bacterium | reverse complement strand
TTTTGCCCGCGGCGCGAACGACGCGGGCGCCGACGTCGTCGACGTCGGCCTGGTGTCGACCGACGCGCTCTACTTCGCGGTCGGTGACGAATATGCCGGAGGCGTGATGATCACGGCATCGCACAATCCCGCGCAGTACAACGGGATGAAACTCACGCGCGACAAGGCCCAGGCGATCTCGCTCGAGACCGGACTCTCCGCGATTCGCGACCGCATCGGGAAAGGCGACTTCGGCCCGCCGGTCGCCAAACGCGGCACGGTCTCCAAGCGCGAGATCCTCGACGCATTTGCGGAACACTGCCTGACCTTCGTGGATCGCAACGCGATCAAGCCGTTCAAGATCGCGATCGACGCCGGCAACGGCATGGCGGGGCTGACCGTTCCGTACGTCTTCAAGCATCTGCCGTGCGACGTGATTCCGATGTACTTCGAACTCGACGGCACGTTTCCGAACCATCCGGCGAGCCCGATCGAACCCGAAAACATGGTCGACCTGCAGAAGGCCGTGCTCGACAACAAGTGCGATCTCGGCGTCGCGTTCGACGGCGATGCGGACCGCATGTTCATCGTCGACGAAAAGGGCGCGCTCGTCGGCGGCGACATCGTGACGGCGCTCGTCGCGATGAACACGCTGCGCAAGCATCCGGGCTCGAAGATTCTCTACAACCTGATCTGCAGCCGCAGCGTGCCCGAAGCGATCGAGAAGAACGGCGGCACGGCGATCCGTTCGCAAGTCGGCCATTCGCTCATCAAGAAGACGATGCGCGACGAAGACGTCGTTTTCGGCGGCGAACACAGCGGGCATTTCTACTTCCGCGACAACTGGTTCGCCGATTCCGGCATGATCGCGCTGCTGCAGTGCCTCGAAGTCTTCAGCGCGGCGAACAAGCCCGTGAGCGAAGTGATCGCGCCGATCGACAATCGCTCGCGCTCGGGCGAGATCAATTCGCGCGTCGACGACATCCCGAGGAAGCTGCGAGAACTCGAAGCGCATTTCAAGGACGCAAAAATCGATCATCTCGACGGCGTCACCATCCAGTATCCCGACTCGTGGCTCAACGTGCGGCCGTCCAATACCGAGCCGTTGCTGCGCCTCAACGTCGAAGGCGATACCGAGGAACTGATGGAGCGTCGCCGTGACGAGGCGCTGGCGCTGATCCGAAGCTGAGCGAGATACCCGGCGACCTCACCGCCGCGCTCGCGGCTGCGGAGTCGCTCCTGA
>CAZZUZ010000328.1:0-1075 GCA_964657315.1 Vulcanimicrobiota bacterium | reverse complement strand
TACGTGGCCCACGCGCGACGACGACCTCGCGATCCTCGCGGCGACGCGTGCGCGTCTCGAGCGCCGCTACGCGCTCGCGGTGGTCGGCGAATTCTCCAGCGGCAAATCGTATCTCTTGAACGCGCTGATCGGCAAGACGCGCTACGACGTCAACAAACGGATCGTGGGGCTGCTCGCGACCGACATCAACCCGTCGACCGCGACGATCACCGAACTCGAATACGGCACGCCGGAACGGGCGTTCGCGCGCTACGACTCCGGCCGCTCCGAGCGCATCGCGCTCGAGACGCTCTCGCGGTTCGTCGCCGTAGGCAAGAGCGGTCAGGGCTCGCTGCACGATGCGACGGCCGAGACCGCCGTCGTCGACGACGTCGCGCCGTCGTTCGTGACGGTCGAACTCGAATCGGCGTTCTTGCGTGCGGGTTTCACGATCGCCGACACGCCGGGACTCGCGTCGCTCAATCCATCGCACCGGCGCGCGACGCTCAACTATCTGCCACGAACGGACGCCGTGCTCTACCTCATCGATACGCAGCAGCCGTTCACCGAAGGCGACGCCGCGTTTCTCGGGCTGATCGGCGAGCACGTGCGCACGATCTTCATCGTACAGACCAAAATCGATCTGTGGCGCCAGCCCGAGAGCGACGGCCGCGAAGCGTGGGCCGTCGCGCGCGAACGCATCCGCGAACGCGCCGCACGCCTCGCGCCGGGAGCAGAAGTGTATTCGGTCTCCGCGCGAGACTACGCGGCGGGCGTGCTCGACGACGACGAAGCGCTGCGCGAGGCCAGCGGCTTTCCGGCGCTCATCGCCGGACTCTCGCGATCGCTCGACGCGCGAGTTCGCGCGGCGCGCGTCGCACGCGCACGCGACGTCATGGCCGGTATTCTCGCGAAGACCTCGGCGCGCGTGCGGCGCGATGCGGCACTCGCCGAAGAAGACGCAACGATGCTCGCGAACGAGCGCGAACGTACGTCGGCCGAACTCGACGAGCGCGAGCGCGCGCTCGGCCGCGAACGCGACGACATCGCCCGCGCGGGCCGCGAACGCAGCGTGTGGATCGTCGAGCGCGGCACG
>CAZZUZ010000327.1:0-3108 GCA_964657315.1 Vulcanimicrobiota bacterium | reverse complement strand
CCGCGCGCATCGAGAAGCAACTCGCCGCGGGCGAAGGCGACGGCTGGCGTTTCGCCGCGCTTCCGGCCGACGCGCTCGCGTATAGCCGCGGGCTCGAGACGATCGAGGCGATGGCAAGGATGCGCTACGGCACGGCATTCGTACACGCGACCGCGAACCAGCGCGACGAACTCTTGCAAGCGATCGCGCAGGACAAAATCGGACTCGAGATGCCCGAGAATTTCACGCCGGCGCAGATGAAGCTCTGGTTCGAAGACCTCCGGGCCGATGCCGTCAGAATGTATCTCGGCCATCCGAGAACGCTGGCACGCATCGGCTATAGCGGGATCGCGAACGGCGGCGACGGGTCGCCGAAGAGCGGCTTCGCGGCCGTGGGCTTGGGCGCGGTCGAATCGTGGGAGCCCGAAGCGTTTTCCGAAAGCGTCCGATGAACCTCGACGGCATGAAGCGCTACTCGACGAGCGATGTCGTCGATGCGGTCGTGATCGGCACGGGAGCGGGGGCATCGCCGCTACTGGCGCGTCTCGCGCGCGCCGGTCTGCACGTCGTGGCTCTCGAAGCCGGGCGCAACCATACCCCGGAAGACTATCCCGCAGACGAGATCGCGGCATCGTCGATCTACTGGCTCGGCGAACGCTTGAGCGACGGCGACACGCCCAACGTCTTCGGCGCGAATACCAGCGGGACGGGCGTCGGCGGCTCGATGCTGCACTGGGGCGCGTTCTGTCCGCGCGTCGATCCGCGCGACCTGCGCGTGCGCTCCGAGAGCGGCAGCGGTGCGGACTGGCCGCTGACCTATGACGAACTCTTGCCTTACTACGAAGAGATCGAGGCCTATCTCGGCGTGTCCGGGCCTGCGTCGTATCCGTGGGATGCCGCGCGCTCGTACCCGCTGCCGCCGGTCGCTCGCAACGCGCCGGCCGATCTCATGGCGCGTGCGTGCGAGAAGACGGGCGTCCGCGCGACCGACGGACCCGCAGCCGTCCTTTCTCGCAACTTCGTTCAGGACGGCGACTCGGTGCGGCCCGCGTGCATCAATTGCGGCTACTGCCATCAAGGTTGCCGCATCGGTGCCAAAGCGACGATGGACGTAACGTACCTGCCCCTCGCCGTCGCACACGGAGCCGAGATCCGCGCCGAATCGACGGCGATCGATCTCGAACGCGACGGCAACGGCCGCATCACCGCCGTCGTGTACGTCTCGAACGGCCTCGAACGCCGACAACGGTGCAACGCGGTCTTCCTGTGTGCGGGCGCGATCGAGACGCCGCGGTTTCTGCTCAATCGCGAACTCGCGAATTCGAGCGGCCAGGTCGGCCGCAACTACATGGCACACGTTGCGACGCAAGTCTGGGGCACCTTCGAAGCTCAGACGCGCCCGAACAAAGGGTATCCGTCGTCGCTGATTACCGAAGACACGCTGCGTCCCGAGGATGCCGATTTCGTGGGAGGGTATCTCGTGCAGAGCCTCGGAATTGTGCCGCTGACCTTCGCGCAGAACGTCGCTCGAGGACGCGGGCTCTGGGGAAAAGACCTCGTCGCGTATCTCGACTGCTACAACCACGTCGCCGGCATCGGCATCAATGGCGAGTGTTTGCCGCAGGAGCGAAACGTGTTGGAACTCTCCGACGAGACGGACGAGCACGGCCTGCGCAAGGCGCGCGTGCACTTCACCGCCGGGCCGAACGAAACGAAGATCCGAAACCACGCTGCGACGTTCATGCGGTCGTTGTGGAACGCCGTCGATGCAGACGACGTCTGGACGATGGATCGATACGCGCACACGATCGGGACGTGCCGCATGGGCGGCGATCCGTCGTCGAACGTCGTCGACCCTTACGGCCGCAGCTTCGACATCGGCAACCTCTGGATTTGCGACAACTCGGTCTTCCCGAGCTCTCTAGCCGCGAACCCGGCCCTGACCATCATGGCCCTGAGCCTGCGGACCGCTGACCACTTTTTGTCGTCTTAGATGTTCATTCCGCCCGAGACTTCGATGCGCTGAGCGTTGACCCAGCGGTTCGCGGGCGTCAGCAGGCTCGCGATCATCGGACCGATGTCCTCGGGCACGCCCGCTCGGCCGAGCGCGGTCGCTTCGGCGATGTGTTTGTTGACGTCGGGATTGTCGCGCACGGCGCCACCGCCGAAGTCGGTTTCGATCGCGCCCGGAGCGACGGTGTTGACGGCGATCCCGCGCGGACCGAGTTCGGCTGCGAGGTAGCGCGTCAACACTTCGATCGCGCCTTTCATGCTCGCGTACGCGGCCCGGCCGGGGAACGTGAATCGCGCGAGGCCCGACGAAATATTGACGATGCGCCCGCCGTCGAACATGAGCGGCACGAGGCGCTGCGTGAGAAAGAACACGCTCTTGAAATGGACGCGGTAGAGATCGTCGAGTTCGTCTTCGGTCGTCTCCGCGATGGACTTCCCGTGCGAGGTGCCGGCGTTGTTGACGAGATAGTCGAAGCGGTCGGTGCCGAGGGTCGCGAGCGCTTCGCGCACGCGATCGACGAAACTTCCGAACGAAGCGGAATCCGCGACGTCGAGTTGCAACGCGACGGCGTTGCGCCCGAGCGCTCTTACTTCGGCAACGGTCTTCTCGGCTTCGTCGCGACGAGAGTTGTAGGTGAGGATCGAGTCCACGCCTTCGCGCGCGAGAGCGATCACGGTGTTACGTCCGAGTCCGCGGCTGCCGCCGGTGACGATCGCCACGCGGTTGCTGGTTTCGTTGGTGCTGAGAGCCATGTTCCAAGGCTACGACGCCCACGCCGCACCCGACATGCCGAAAACTCGACGTTTCTTGCCTAATCGTCTCGCGAAGCACGCGTTGCGTCGGCGGTTGCGGTAGAATGACTGCACGATGTCCTCCGATTTGACTCGGGCACTCAGCGCTTACACGAGCGCGCATTCCGGCGCCAATCCTTACGTAACCGCAATCGACGGCCTCACCATCCTGCGCTCGGACCATCCCAAGCCACGGATGCCGCTGCTGCACGAAGCGGCGATCTGTTACGTCGTGCAGGGCGCCAAACGCGGCATCTTCGGCGAAAAGCAATTGGAGTACCGCTCCGGACAGGCGCTCGTGGTCGGCGTCGAGACGCCGACCCA
>CAZZUZ010000326.1:0-3190 GCA_964657315.1 Vulcanimicrobiota bacterium | reverse complement strand
CATGTCGAGGTCGTAACGCGTGCGCTGTTCGAGCCGCTGGGCCTCGAGCAGTTTGCCGTTGTCCTTGAAATATTTCAGCCGGTCTTCGAGCTCCGTCTCGATATCTTCGATCGCCCGCTTGAGTTTTTCGTCCGGCGTGATGTAGTGCTTGGCCGGGAAAATCTTCAGCTCGTCCTTCGACTCGACGTATTCTCCGGTCATGATGTTGACGACGTTGATCGCCTCGACCTCATCGCCGAAGAACTCGATGCGGTGCACGAGCTCTTCTTCGACGCCCACGAACTCGAGCGTATCGCCGCGCACGCGGAACGTGCCGCGCACGAGGTTGAGATCGTTGCGGCGGTACTGCATGTCGATGAGGCGGCGCAAGAAGACGTCGCGATCGATCTCCATGCCGGTCTCGACCTTGAGCGACATCTCCATATAGTCGGCGGGCGAACCCAAACCGTAGATGCACGAGACCGAGGCGACGATGAGCGTATCGGGCCGCGTCAGCAGCGACTGCGTGGCCGCATGGCGCAACCGTTCGATCTCGTCGTTGATCGAGCTGTCCTTCTCGATGAACGTATCGGTATGCGCGATGTACGCTTCGGGCTGATAATAGTCGAAGTACGAGACGAAATATTCGACCGCGTTGTTCGGAAAGAAATCGCGAAATTCGGCGCACAGCTGCGCCGCGAGCGTCTTATTGTGACAGAGGACGAGGGTCGGCTTCTGCACGAGCTCGATCACCCGCGCCATAGCCATGGTCTTGCCCGAGCCGGTCACGCCCAGAAGCGTCTGCGCCTTGTCGCCGCGCAGGACGCCTTCGGCAAGCTTATCGGTCGCTTGCGGCTGGTCCCCAGCTAACGGATAGGGCGCCTCAAGCTTAAATCGGTCGGCCATATGCCTCCGTTCGACACATTGATCCGGCACGCCGTTGCACCTCTGTCACCCAGAGCGGAGCCCGCACGGCGGGCGTAGTCGAAGGGGCGCCTAGCCAAGGCGTTTTTCATCGTGCGTTCGCCAAGGAACTATCCACTGTCGGACACAGCCGCATCTCCAATCCCAATCGATTGCTGCATCTCGCCGCCCACGGCTTCTAGTGAAAAGTTCAAGACGCTGACTGGGACTCGGCTGACAACTTACGTCTAAGCCTCGGTACTATTCGAAACCTGCCTTCAAGCGCAGGAATTCAGTTTAAATTTTGCGCGACTGGCGCGTCAACTACTGCGGGCTATCTTGCCCTTGCCCAGCAAGTCGAAAACTCTTATTCCGAGACTCTTGAACCTTCTGCACCACCTGATGCGTTTGAGACGACCACACCGATCAACGAATTCTCGTCAGACGGTTGTGCTTTCGGAGCTGTTGCTGTTGCTTCTGCCAAGCCGAGCGACTACCACATTCAATCCCTTGGAAAAAGCGCGACTTTAAACTCGCCGGTTTTGATCGATGCGCCGGGATTGGAACGCTCAAACACAATGCAATCTTTAACGACCAATTTCAGTTTTCTCACATCTCTTATGTACAGGCCAACGGGTACGGAGCTGTGTGGGTGCCGTTACGAGGAATTCATTGGGGCTTCTTCGGAACTGCGAAACAGACGTCTCCTGGGGTTTGGGCGAGTCCAAGCGGAGCCTATCCCACGACTGCCTCAACAACCATCGGCCTGCCATCTGACATTGGGAATAGCGCCGGCGTCGGCTTACCTTATTGGATTCACCAATTCGCATCGCCGCCTCCATCATATCCGCCTTGCGAGGCAATTCCTACAAAGTGATTCGCATGAAATCTCGAAACCAGTTACTAGTAGCAACGTTGTACCGATGTTTACTGAATTATCATCTTCTGCAATCTTTGCCGCACGATCTGACGCAAACATATCAGTCAAAGTAAGCGACAGCGCTACTGTGCAGGTTTCGCTTAAAAATACTGGAGAAAGGCCTCTTTGCATCGGTCCGCAGTTACCATCGAGTTGGATCGATCTCTCTATCTCCGACCAAGCCGGTTCGCTCGTTTTGCGATCGCTCAAACCTCGTTCCGACGATACCTTCAAGGTTGCGAGCTTACGGGCGGTATCGAATGCGTCGTGCATCGATCCCCATAAGACGGCAGTGCTGAGCTTCCAAGGACGAGAGTGATTTCCACTATCCGACTGGGGGTACGGCGAACTGAGACCCGGAGTCTATACGATTCGCATTCAGCAATCTTCGTCCGCGAATTCCCGGACCGAAACTTTTATCGTCAAATGATGCTTAACGACTGGTAACCCATGGCGCTCCGCTGAGGTCATCCTCCATGGGCCGCTTCGTGGTGCCGGCCATCGGGAGCGAGATCGTGAAGCGGGAGCCGGTGTTGCGGTCGCTTTCGAGGCAGAGCGTACCGCCGGCGCGTTCGATCGCGCGTTTGGCGATCGCGAGGCCGAGGCCCGTGCCGTCGACGTCGCGGCGCGAGCCGCGATAGAAGCGATCGAATGCATGGTGAACGTCTTCCGCGCTCATGCCCGGACCTTCGTCAGCGATCGTTATCTGCACGGTGCCGAACGAGCGGCCGACCGAGACGTCGATCCGACCCGACGTGTACTTGAGCGCGTTGTCGACGATGTTCGTGATCGCGTGCGAGAGATCGATCGGATCGATCGCGACGAGGTCGCCGTGTCCCGTCGAAACGCGCACGACGCGATTCGGCCGCGCTTCCGCGAGCGGCGTGACTACGTCTTCGATGAAAACGCCGGCGTCGATCGGTTCGGGCGCCGCGCGCTCCGCCCCGTCTTCCCATTTGTCGAGCAGCATGAGTTTGTCAATGAGCGAACCCATCAGCGCGCTCTGCCGGTGCATCGTCTCCAGAATGTGTTCGCGATCGGCCGGCGTGCGCAGTTCGCCCTTGCGCAAGATCGCGATGAAGCCGCGCAGTACGGTGAGGGGCGTGCGCAGCTGGTGGCCGGCGTCGGCGATGAATTGACGCATCGACGCGTCGGCGCGTTCGCGTTCGGCGAAGGCGCGCTGCATCTGCTCGATCGCGCCGTTATACGCGACGGCGAGTCCGCCGAGAGAACTGCGGCGATCTTCGGCGATCTGATGCGGCCGCAGGTCGCCCGCGGCGAAGCGTTCGAGCGCGGCCTGCACTTCGATGAGCGGCCGCAGCGCTTGCCGCGTTAGAGCGCGCGCGAACGCGAATCCGAAGAGCGTCACGATGCCGAGCGATGCCAGCG
>CAZZUZ010000325.1:0-3194 GCA_964657315.1 Vulcanimicrobiota bacterium | reverse complement strand
TTCACGCCGTCGCTCGCGTGCGACGTCTTGCGGCCGCAGACGACCACGAGCGGCTCGCTGCCGGACCCGAGCCCGGCGCGCGCGATGTTCGCTTCGCGTTCGGGCGCTTCGTAGAGCAGCACCGGATCGGCCGTGCGTACGACGTCCACCGGGACCAAGGACGCCAGGAGATCGCGCGAGCGGCCGTCGCGCGCGGTGGCCGCGGCGAGGCCTTTACAGCACTCGCGAACGGTCTGCTTACCCCAGAAATCCAGGGGCCCGACCGATTGCGCGAAGACCATCGTCTTTTTGTTCGCGCGAATCGCGGTCCGCACGATGCCCGCATAGTAGAGCAGCGACTTGAGACTCGTCGCGTTCTGCAGCAGGCCGCCGCCGCCCGAAAGCACGACGTCGGCTTTCGCGATCGCCTCGCGAACCGCGCCCTGATCCCAGCGCGGCGTCGTCTCGATGTTGAGATCGTGCGCCGTCTTCGCGGGATCGGACGAGAGCGCGTCGATCGTCGCCATCGGGTAGCGCGTCTTGAGCTGCGCCGCGATGATTGCGAGCAACGCCTCATCGCCGAGATTGCCGAAGCCGTAGTATCCGCTGATGAGGAACCGCACGACGCGGTGCTACGCGACGCGCAAGCGCGCGACGATAGCGCGATAGATCGCGATGACGAGAATGCCGACGACGATGCCGATCACGACGCCGTTGACGATGCGCAGCAGCGAAACGAGCAGCGGCGTGTGCAGATGCGAGAAGGTATCGACGATGTCGGAAGTGCCGATGGCGATGCCGATCGCGAAGAGCCAGCCCGTGAGCCGCTTGTGCGTTGCGGTCAGCGTCGGCAAGAGCATCATGAGCGGAAAGCCGATCGCGAATTCCTTGAAGCGCGGCCGTACCCCGAGCACCGACGTCAGGTTCGAGCGCAACGCGAGTTCGAAGGTCGACGGCGTGATGTCGCTCTGGTTGCCGCTACGCGAAATGTAAACGAATGCGGCGGCTCCGAGAAAGCCCAGGATCGCGAGCTGGTACACCCGCACGGGCGCGAGCGCGCTACCGGCTGCGGTCGGCGGTTCGTTGCCGAAACGCCGCGTGTAGACGTAGAGCGCGAAGAGGATCAGCGGCGGCAGCACGATGACGGCCTTGACGCCCGCGAACCGGTCGATCTCTTCCATCAGCACGGGCGCGCTGACGAGCCCGACGACGACGAGCGCGCCGGCGAGCGCGACCCCGGTTGCGGTGCCGAGGGTGCGCAGACCGGCCGCGAGACTCTTGCCGAACGTCGCCGGCGGCGCGCTGTAGAATTCGCGCGCGATCGCGCATACCGCCATCGTCGCGAAAGAAATCGCTCCGACGAGCGCGAGCAGCTTGCGCGCGGCGAGATCGTGATGCACCGCGAAGCCGCCCGCGAGCACCAGCAACGTGAATCCGTAAGCGCTATAGGCGATGACCGCGCGGCGCATGCCGAACGATTCGAAGAGCAGCACGACGATCGAGGGCACCGAGAGCGCGACGAGCAGAATGACGATCGGATTGAAGTGGAAGCCCGGAACCGGCGTCGCCCGTCCGAGCGTGAAGCCGCGCGCGTGCAGACCCTTGGCGATGTCGGCGACCATCTTGACGTTGGTCTCTTCGATCGACATGCCGTCCTGTTCGTGCGTGAACGGCCGCAGGTAGACGACGCGCACGTTGCGTTCGCGCACGCCGAGCAGATAGCGCGCGATGACGGTGTCGTAATCGAGTTTGTCGAGCTCGGTCTTCGAGATCGCCTGCACGCGCGTCGTGCGTTCGATCGCCTTTTCGGCGAGCCCGTCGTTGCCTTTCTGCACTTGGATCTTGTCGTAGGTTTCGATCGAGCCGAAGTTCAGGCCGGACTTCTTGAACGCGTTCGCCGCGTCGTCGAGATGGTCGGGAAAGCCGAGCACTTCGTTGCGCTGGCCGAAGAAGATGACGGTCGTCGGCCGTTCGTGCGTTTTGAAACTCGCGAAGATGCGATCGATCTGCGGCGCCGCGAAGCGCTCGTCGTTCTGCACCCGCGGGATCAGAAAGAGCCCGAGTTTGCGCGCGAGTTCCAGCGGACCGCCCGGCAGCCCGAGACCCAGTGCGTAAAAATAATCGATCTGCGAACGTATCGCGAGAATCGTCGGGCTCGCGGCGCGAATCACGGTTACCGACTTTGGGCCGAGGTGTTCGGCGATTGCGGTCCGGTAACGCGCGAGCGCGCTCGGATCGAGGACGACGAGGTAGAGGGCGTTCGGATCCGCTCTACCGTCGCGCACGAGTTTCGCGAGCGTCGGGTCGGCTACCGTGGAGAGCCTCGATTGCACGATCAGCGATTGCCCGGAGACGACCGCGGCCGTGGTGCCGCCGTTGATGTTTCCGCCGAGTTCTTCGGAAACGGCGAGCGACGTGAGGCCGGCCTTGCGCAGCGCGATGAGGAATGCGGACTGATCGTAGCCGTACGATTGTGCGAGCGACGCGAAATCGGAATAGTCCATCGCGATCTCGACGTGCCGCGACGCCATCTCTTTGCGCTCGCGTACGACCGCGACGTAGAGCGACGCGAGCAGCGAGAGCGCGAGCAGCGCCGTGAGGATGAGGCGATAGCGCCTCGGTGCGCTCAAATTTACCATCGCGCTAGAAATTGCACGAGCTCGCGCGTGACGTGCGCGGCCGACCGATCGAGTTGTAGATAATGCCCTCCGTCGAGCGCGACTGCGGTAAATTCGTGAAGCGGTGCGAGATCGGCAGCCAGTTCGACGATTCTCGGCGAACGCGGCCCTGCCGTTTCCAGGAGCAGGACCGGCCGCAAAATCTCGCGGCCGAATGCCCGATTCGGAAAATGCGAAGGTCCGTCGAAAGCCTCGTACATCATCTTCGGATATTCGACGGGTACCTGCGTCCGTTGCCGGCGCCACGCACGCTCCATCGCCGCGCGGTCGAGAAACGCCGCCTCGAATACCCGCCGTGACAACAGTCGCGCCACTCGGCCGTTCCGCGAGATGGATCCCGCGAGCGGACCGGCCAAGCGCCGTGCGAACGCCGCGAAGAGCGGGCCGCCGTGGCGTCCGCCCTCGGGAGCGTAGACGGGATCGGCGAGCACGAGTCCGCGCACGCGCCCGGCAAACTCCGCCCCGAGCGCCAGCGCCAAGAGGCCGCCCATCGAATGTCCGGCGATCCACACCGGACCGTGTCGCTCGAAGACGTAC
>CAZZUZ010000324.1:0-3197 GCA_964657315.1 Vulcanimicrobiota bacterium | reverse complement strand
CGAACGAAACGCGATCCGATTTCCCTTGGGCGCTAATCACGCCGAGCGTGCCGACATCGAGTTGACGCACGCCGACGAAGTTTGCCGCGCTCACGCGAACCGCATAGAGTCCGATCGGCAATCCCGGCACGGTAACCGGCGTGCTGGACCAGTACGACGGGTTCGTAACGACGGCAGACACGTGACGAACCGCGTTGACGCTGAATTCGCCCGGGTCTCCGCCGCCGAGTTGCGTCAGCGCCTCATACGAATCCGCATCGACCGGAAAGATATCGACGCTGAAGTCCTTCGCGTCGTGCGTCTGCACGTTGAATGTGAGCGGCGCGCCCGGCAATGCCGTCGAGGCCTGCCAATCGTAGGAGCCGCGAATCATGCGCGCACCGCCGGGACCCGCAGCACGCAGGGACAGAAGCGCCAACAGCGTTATAGCAAAGAAAACGCGCCGAATCATTTCTCATCATTCGCCGTTGCCGGGCGTCTTCCGTCAGGTTCGGGTGAAATTTCCGTGAACGCCCAAACCACCGCGGCCCTGTTCCGCCCGAACGCAACGACCGCTGCGCAGAACTCGAAGACTTCACGCGCGATGCACTCGCAACGCTGTCATAGGCTACTGCGGATCGTTCTGGGGCGGAATCGGCCTTTCGCGCAGCGTCGGATGGGCGCGATAGCAGCGTACGAACTCTTCAGCATACGGCGCGACGATGCACGCAGCGGCGGCAGCAAAGAACGCTGCGAGATATGCCGGCGGCACGGGTTTCGGCTTGCGCCGCAGACGCGGAAAGAGCGCGGTCCAGGGCCGGGTCGCTAGACTGCGAGCCGGCTCGGGATGTGTGGCGAAGATGAGCACGGCACCCGCGATCGGCATGACTTCGAGGAACGAATGCACGTGCTGTTCGGACGGGCCCGTGTACCGCCGCTCGCTCGCGTACGCCACATCGTAGAGCGTCAGCGCCTCGTGCGCGAGGGCGGCCGCGGCGGAAGCCGCTAAGATGAATTCGTCGACTTGGAACAAGAGTGCCAGCGTGACCGGGACGCCGACCGAGGCGAACATCAAGCCGTGCGCGAGCGACTCGCGGGCTCCGCTCGTATCTTCGATCTTCGTCTTGCGGTGGAAGTACCAGTCGACAATCGCCGGTACGAACCATGCGGGAAGGAAAATCCGGAGCAGCATGCTGCGGACGGCGTCGATCTCTTCCCAGTTGCGGCGCGAAGCCATAAGGCGTATATACCCGGTCTTCGCGGCTGTGATGGATCGAGAACGAGATCTGCCTCAATGGGGACTCGAGCCGTCTCTCATCCAAAGCTCGAGGGCGCCGCTTAGGTCGCGGCGTGCTTTTGCATTCGCTTTTGGTCACGTAGTTATCCGCAGCTGAGGAGAAGTTCGTGAATATGTCTCCCAACGATGAGGCTGCGCATGCCCCTGGAGCACTCGTTCACATCTTTTTGAAAGTCATGTCTATCGACATGACCGGCGGGACAGGACTCGAGCTCCGTCTATCACGATACGCCAAAATGGCGAGTCCGATTCGCCGCCTGCGAGAATGATCGCAAAATCGGTTTCGCCAAACCGGGATGCTGATTTGCTGTCGTCCTATGCCGAAGACTGCACGACCTGCGAAACATACCTCGGGGAATGGCGAGCAAGTGAGGATTAATGAGCGATCCAATCAACAGTAGCGTCAATTGACTTCTTCCGATTGCATAGCGCCTTTCTTTTTGCTGCGGCGCTAAGTGCATCCGGCGGCGAAAGGTCTCTCTCCGCGCAACGGGACGGTGTTAAGCATGCGTCTGATGTCGCACCTGCTTCGGCGAATCTACCGACAATGGCTCCCGATCTAGTAGGGTTCGATGAAGACTGGAAAACCTTGCAATCGCTAAAGGCAGCTTGCTCAAACGGCATTAATTACAGCGTTAGGCATTTTTCATCGAAATTTGCGACAACACGACTCCACGAGGTTCTTGCGTCCGAGTCGGATATGGAACCTTTAGTTAAAGCTGATGATTTGTTTGCATCGGGAAAGTTTGTCGCGGGCTTCAAAGAAATTCCTGAAAAAGGCTTATACCGATTGGCTACTGGTAGACGCTTCGATGTCCTAGCTACGGAGCTACGAGGAATAAATTTCGGTCGTAGGAGCGAGCTTAGGAAAGCGGCGGAGACTTTCCGCGCCGCACGTAAATTCGCCGTACAAGGTGACGCCTTTCCCGAAACCCTGTATTTTTTTTGATTTCGCGGCTAGGGCTAGGAGAAAAGTCTCTAGCGGATCACACCTGGTGCATAGGATTGACAACGCTCGGCGAAGATCATCTACCATCAGCACCAAATCTCATTTGGAATTTCTTGATGGCTCGCGAGCTAGGTCATCGGCCGTTTCTCAATGATGGTCAACTCCGCGGAAACGAATACGATTAAGCGTTTTCCAATTAATGGCAGGTCAAATGAATTTGGAGATGGTTTTCGTCGCGGCGTTCTCTACGTTGTGTTCTTACGCGCTTCCCCAAATATCGCAGACCGTTGTGACGTACGATGAGCGATACTACAAAAATTCGATCAAGGCGAACGCAGCTATTGCGAAGAGGGACTACATGAAGGTGGAGAGACTTCTTCGCGAAGTCGGCTATGTCGACGGAAAATCGGAAGCAGCGTACGGCTCATCCTTGAATTACTTAGAGATCGGAAGTGCGCGAAACGCAATCCTTGCTTTGTATCAATCCGAATTCTGCAGCGATTCATTGACGATCGAACGTTCTCTCGTAATTCCGGATCTTTGATTAATGAGTTCTCTTTCTTTACACCTGGCCTCGTCCGCTGCGAGCTTAATCGTGGAATTCGCGGCCTGCGTATACTTGCTGAGCAGCGCTTTTGAAGTCGACAAACTGTCCAGCAACTCCGTAAATTGCGTCTCAATCCTCTTGGCAGAGTGAACGACAGTTTTCTCATGAACGGTTTTCGCGGCACAGCGATACACTCGAGTACCAGCAGAGCCTGTGATACTGCCGATGAGATTTCGGCCACATTCGCACATGATGGCTGCAGATAGAGGCCAAGGATTTTTCCCGGTCGATCGTTCTTAGCCGTCCTTCGCGAAGCTTCTGAACCCGATGCCACGTAGTCTCATCGACTATGTACCGCTGTGCGCTTTCTTCGTGAGCATCTTTTTCGTACGATAAGTGGTCCATTCCGTATTATGCGTCCGCCA
>CAZZUZ010000323.1:0-3216 GCA_964657315.1 Vulcanimicrobiota bacterium | reverse complement strand
GGCGGTCTCGACGTGCTCGCGTTCACGGGCCCGGTGGGCGCGCACGTCGCGTCGGTCCGGCGCGACATCTGCAGCGGGCTCGAGTATCTCGGCGTCTCGATCGAAGACGAACGCAACGACGAGATCGCCGTGCAGGGTACCGATTTTCCGGACGTCTCCATCGAACCCAACGGCGCGTCGGTGCGCGTGCAAGTCATTCGCACGCTCGAGGAGTGGGCGATGGTCCGCTCCGCCGCGCCCGTCGTCGCCGAGCGCGCGCGAGCGTAGGTCTTGCCCGAGCTGCCCGATGTCCTCGCATATCTCGCCGCACTGCAGATGCGCGTCGTGGGTCAGACGCTGCGCCGAGTTCGCGTGCGCAGCCCGTTCGTCGTGCGTACGTTCGACCCGCCCATCGCGAGCATCGCGGGTCTTCGCGTCGTCGCGGTGCGCCGCGCCGGCAAACGTATCGTCTTCGTCTTCGAGAACGATCTGCGGCTCGTCGTGCATCTGATGATCGCGGGGCGCTTTCATCTGCGCGCCGCGGGAGCCGCGGTCACCGGGCGTAGCGACCTCGCGGCGTTCGATTTCGATGGCTTCACGCTGATGCTCACGGAGGCGGGCACGAAGAGCCGCGCGTCGCTTGCGGTAGTACGCGGCGACGCGGCGGTCGACGAGATCGATCCGGGCGGCCTCGATCCCCTCGCCGCAACGCAGGCGGAATTCCGCAAAGCGCTGACGCGCGAGAATCACACGATCAAACGCGCGCTCACGGACCCGCGAACGATCGACGGCATCGGCAACGCCTACTCCGACGAAATCCTTCACGCCGCGCGTCTCTCGCCGATCGCTCAGACGCAGAAGATGACGGACGCTCAGTGGTCGGATCTCTACGATGCTACGCGGTCGACGCTGCGCACGTGGATCGATCGACTGACCGCCGAAGCGAACGGCGCGTTTCCTGAAAAAGTGACCGCGTTTCGCAAAGAGATGGCGGTCCACGGAAAGTACGGCAAGCCGTGTCCCGTATGTGCGACACCCGTGCGCCGCATCCGGCGCGCCGAGAACGATTCGAATTACTGCGCGCAGTGTCAGACCGGCGGCCGCATCATCGCGGACGGCGGGATCTCCACGCTGCTCAAAGGCGACCGGCCGAAAACCCTCGAGGCGGAGGCTAAAGCGAAACGGTCACGCCGATAGCGGTGAAATCGCCGCCTTCCCAGAGCGCTTGGTTCGGATTCATCGCTATCCTTATCAGCAGGCGTCCTGCTCAGCAGGCGTTTTTCGAGGAACCCTCGACCGCGATCTGCGCGCAACCGGTATCGAGCCAGTGAAAATTTGCTAGCGACAGCCCGGGGACGTCCCGGTAGGTGAGCATGCGATAGATGTATTGACCCGGACCGGACTTCCAGATCGCCTGCTCGTTACCGCCGCCTTCGCCGGCGTAGTGGGCGTCCTGCGGTTCGACGACCTTTTCGAGAAACGAATCGAAACCGCTGTGGCCGGTCTTCTGATAGTCGGCTTGGGGCCCCCACGTGAGCGTATCGAGATAGCGGTTCTTGTCGTCACAGCCGGACGAATCGAGATCGATCAAGCCGTGTTTGTGGAGGGTCCCGAGAAAACGTTGCATCGGGCGCAGGTATGCGGGCGGATGCCAACGTTCGAGCGCATCGAAGCCCTGCGCGTCCAGGTAGAGATACATGCCTTCGGCCGGTTCGGCGCCGCCGTTGCGTTTGGTCTTGCATTTCCCGTCGCTGCCGCGCGACGGCCACACGGCGGCTTCCCGGTTGTTCGCGACCGCGCCGTAAACCGCGTGCGAATAGCTCAGCGGGTTTGCGGTGTCGGTACCGTCGCCGTTGCCGCCCGCGATGTCGTCCGCGCGGATGAGTCCGGGCGTGACGTCGATGTCGGCCGCGTAGGCGCCGCCGTTTCCGGCGCACGTTCCCGAAGCGGCGTACAGATCGGATTTGGTCACGGGCCCGGGCGTGGGTTCGGGCGAAGAGCCGTCGTCGTTGACTTGCCAGAGTTCGCAGAGCGCGCCGTTCGGCTGACGGACGTGAAGGTGGCCGTCGCCGCCCGACTGCGGAAGCGCGCCGTACGGGATACGGATCGACGTTCCGTCGAGCGCGGTCGAGGTGCCGAGCGGACCATGGCCGTTTCTATACACGGAGAGGTGAATTCGCACCAGCGGATCGGACGTCGTCGCTTGGTAGACGCCGACGACGAAGCCGCAATTCTGGTTGCCGGTGACGACGTACTTCGACGCGCAGACGTGCGTTATGCCGGCGTCGTAGGGCGAGAGCGGAAACGAGTTGGCGATCATGTTCGCGTCGTCCGGCGCGTAATGCGGGTTGCCGTGTGCGTCGCAGTCGCCTCGATGCATCGCGCAAAACGTATCCCAGTCGATGTGAAAGACCGCAGCCGTACTCGAGTCGCCGGCGCGCGCACCACCGGCGAACGCGAGCGCCGCGCTCGCGGCGAGCGTACATGCGGCGGCGAGAAGTCGTAGCGAAGGGCGCGGATCGGACACGAAAGATGTGTTCGACCCGGGGCGAAGTTGGCCCGTCAGCATGGAAACGACGATCGCCGCTTCGCCGCTCGCTCACGACTACGTTCTCGCTTGCGGCGTCCGCGTGCGCAACCGCATCGCGAAGTCCGCCTTGAGCGAGACGCTCGGAACCAGAACGGGTGCGCCCAGCGACGCGCTCGTGCGGCTCTTCGGCCGTTGGGCGCAGGGCGGCCTCGGCATCTGCATCACGGGCAACGTCATGATCGATCGCCGCGCGCTCGGCGAACCCGGCAACGTCGTCGTCGAAGACGATCGCGATCTCGCGGCGCTGCAGCGCTGGGCCCAAGCGGGCACGCAGAACGGCACGCAGCTGTGGATGCAGTTGAATCATCCGGGCAAACAGTCGCCGCTCGGACTCAATCGAGAAACGGTCTCGCCTTCGGCCGTGCCGTTTTCGAAGCCGACCTCTGCGTTCTTCGCGACGCCCCGCGCGCTCACCGATGCGGAGATCGAAGACATCGTAGCGCGCTTCGGCCGCGCGGCCGGTATCGCCAAACGAGCCGGCTTTACGGGCGTCCAGATCCACGGCGCGCACGGCTACCTCGTTAGCCAGTTCTTGTCTCCGCACCACAACCGGCGCGAGGATCGCTGGGGCGGCTCGATCGAAAACCGGCGGCGCTTCGCACTCGCGGTCCTAGCGGCGATCCGGGCGGAGGTCGGTCCGGACTTTC
>CAZZUZ010000322.1:0-3267 GCA_964657315.1 Vulcanimicrobiota bacterium | reverse complement strand
GCGCAAACTCGCCGTGACCGGACGCGCCGGGCCGCGGTTCTCGAACCACGTATAGCCGCCGCCGTCGACCGGAACCGGCGCGCGCACGCTCGCGTAATCGTAGCGCCGCGGCAGGCGGCTCGCGAGATCGATCAGATCGTCTTCGTCGGCACCGCGGCCGTGCAAGAACACGACGACGGGCGTTTGCGGGCCGCTCCTTGCGGCGCGGCGCCAGCGTACCACGGGTCCGGTCCAGTTCCCGCGATCTCCCAGAATTTCGCCGTTCACGCGGCACCGGTTCGCTCCGGGATGCGGCGTTCCGTGCGGCGAACGGTGCCCGGTCGTGTCACCCTCTACTAATCGCGTCGCTTTCGTCTCGCTCGGCTGTGCGAAGAATCTCGTCGACTCCGAGGTCATGATCGGAAAACTCGGAGGCGCCGGCTGGGAACTCGTTCCCGAAGCCGCGCAAGCCGATGCCGTCGTCATCAACACGTGCGCGTTCATCGACGCCGCCAAGGCGGAGTCGACCGATACGATCCTGCAGCACGCGGCGGCGAAGAAGCCCGGTCAGCAGCTGATCGTCGCGGGGTGCCTGTCGCAGCGTTTCGGCGAAGAATTGCGATCGCTCGTGCCGGAGATCGACGGCGTCGTCGGTACGGGCGCGTACGCGTCGATCGTCGAGGTTCTCGACGAAGCGCGGGCCGGCCGCGCGCCCGTGCGGCTGCATCTCGAGGCGGACCCCGAACACGATTTTCTGCCGCGCCTCGTCACGACGCCGCGCGCGACCGCGTACCTCAAGGTGGCCGAAGGCTGCGACCATCCGTGTACGTTCTGCATCATCCCGCAGCTTCGTGGCAAGTTTCGGTCACGCTCGCGCGAATCGATCCTACTCGAAGCGCGGGCGCTCGCGGCGGCCGGCACGAAAGAATTGATCCTCATCGCCCAGGATACGTCGATGTACGGCCGCGATCGCGGCGAACGGCGTGGGGGTCTCGGCAGGCTGCTACACGAGTTGCACGCGATCGACGGACTCGAGTGGATCCGTATGCTCTACCTCTATCCCGCGACGGTCGACGACGAACTCATCGACGCGATGGCGACGCTGCCGAAGGTCGCCAAATACATGGACATGCCGCTGCAGCACGCGCATCCCGAGATGCTGCGCGCGATGCTGCGGCCCTCCAACGGCGAGCGGTATCTCGAGATCATCGAAGACTTCCGGCGCCGCGTCCCCGGCATTACGATGCGCTCGACGTTCATCGTGGGCTTCCCGGGCGAGACCGACGAGCACGTCGCCTATCTCGAAGACTGGATCGGCCGCGCGGAACTCGACCGCGTCGGCTTCTTCACGTACAGTCAGGAAGACGGCACGCCTGCGGCGGCTCTGGGCGATCAGGTTTCGCCGAAGGTTCAGCGCATGCGGCTGTTGCGTCTACGCGACGCGCAGCGCCTCGCGTCGGAACGCGCCCGCGCCAAACGCATCGGACGCGTCGAGCGCGTGCTCGTCGAAGAGCGCCGGACGCTCAAGAAGAGCGAGCCGCTGCGCGGCGCGCTCGGCGTCGCGCAGGCGTGGGCCGGCCGTTCGATGGGCGAAGCACCCGGCGTCGACGGCGGCGTCTATTTCACGGGTGAAGCGCTTGCGGGCGAGTTCGTCGACGTCACGCTGCGCGGCGCGACGGCGTTCGACTTCTTCGGAGAGCTCGCGTCGTCGCCGGCTCGCGAATCCTCGCGTACCCTCGCCGGAGTCTGATACTTGGCCAAACACATGGCGCCGCCGACGGAAAAAGATCTCGCCGCGAGGCGGTTCCGCAATTACTTCTCGGTCGCGCTCGCGCTGATCGCCGGAATCGTACTCGGCACGATCGGGGTCAAAGCGCTCGTCGAGCACCGGTCGCCGGTCAACGTGGTCGTCGAGCAATTCGTGCCGCCGCCCCAGCAGTATTTTCACAAAGACAAGCTCGCGGTGCTGCTGCTCGGCATCGACTACGACTACGACGCGAAGGATCAGGAGTATTCGTCCAACGCGCGCACCGACACGATCAAGGCGGTGTCGATCGATCTGCCGACGCAGCAAAATCCGTCGGGCGGCATCGCGACGCTCTCGATCCTGCGCGACACCGATACCATCTTGCCCAGCGGCCGCGAGGACAAGATCAATGCGGCCTACGGCGGGTTCAACGGCGATTCGAACAAGGCCGCGCACAGCAGCGAACTCGCCGTGTCGCGCTTCCTCGGCATTCCGGGCTTCGACCGCTATCTGACGCTGCGCATCGACGCGACGAAGGACCTCATCGACGCGATCGGCGGCATCGACGTGACGCCCGACGAGACGATGAATTACGACGACTCGTGGGGCCACCTCCACATTCACTTCGTCGGTGGCAAGCACTACCACATGAGCGGCGAGCAGGCCAAGAAGATTTTCGATCGCACGAAGAGCGATGCGATGACGACGGCGCGCGACCTCGTCACGAAGTTCCGAAACAAAACCTCCGGCGATTCATAAGCGCTCCAGTAGCGCTTCGTCTTCGTACGCCTGCATCTCCGGCGGCAGGCGATCGCGCACGCGCGCCGCGATTTGCGCTGCAAGTTCGACCCTGCGCACCCCGGAGAGTGCGTCGCGCCGCTCCAAGAATCGCGCGACCAACGCTCGCTCGTCGCCCGACAGATACCGCGTCGCACCGTAGACCGGTTCGCCGGTGGCGCGTTCGTCGGGAAGGCCGAGGGCCGCGTCGCGCACCACGAGCGTTCCGGCCGCAAAATCTCCCAAACGCTTGTTCTCATCCGAGAGAATCGTGCTGATCGCGGAGATCGCATAATACCCCAGCGCCAATTCGCCGACCCGCACGAGATTGCGCACGACCGCCGCGCCGATGTCGAGTGGAAACCCGCCGTCGCGCACGACACGAATACCGAGCAATCGTTTACCGGGCGTCTGACCGTTCCAGAACGCCTCGAAGACGATGAAATAACCGAACAGTACGGCGAACAGCACGAACACGACGATCGCGACGGCCAGCGCTCCGATGAATTTTTCGTATGCGGCGTCGCGGCGCGGTTCCACCAAATGCGATCCTGCGTGCGAGCCTGCCAGCGCGAAGCCCGCAAAAATCGCAATGAGGATCGCGATTTGGATCGACTGGTCGATTAGAACGGCCAAGAACCGGCTCCCCACTCCGGCCAAATGATACGTCAGCTCCACGCTCTCCGGCGTTCTGACGTCGAGGTTGCGGTCCATGACGCGCGGCTTCGCCTCCGGGAACCCGTCGGCCCCGGTCGAATCCGCCG
>CAZZUZ010000321.1:0-3280 GCA_964657315.1 Vulcanimicrobiota bacterium | reverse complement strand
CGCCGATGTCGGTCACCATGGCGAGACGGATGCCGCCGGGGGCGTTCTCGCCCGTCGCGCGGCCGCATCCGGCAGCCAGCGCCGATGCAGTCATGAGGAGAAGAGCCCGGCGCGTCACCGAGCCGGTTTACGGAGGGTGCGCGGGCGAAGCCTTCGCGCCGCGCTCCTGTGCCGATCGCTTAGAGCGTGATCGGACCCGGGACCGGCATCGGCGTTCCCGGATCGTCCGGCGGCAGGACCGGCGGATCGCTAACGGGCGCGACGGGCGGATCGGTCGGCAGATCCGGCCCCGGCTGCGGCGGCCGATAAATCGGCGCGTCCGGCGGAAGTTGTTCGGCGCGCGTGAATGTCGGGCGCATGGCGTCAAAAATTCGGCCGCTGGTGCGCCGTTCGCGCGGCGAGCGGCGCGTCTCATACGCGCTCAAAGTGCTCGCGCTCGTCATGCTCTCGACGATCGCGCTCGGAGCGGTGCTCGAGTTCCTCGGCAAGATTCCGTCGGTGACGGTCATCCTCATCGGTGCGGTGTTTTTCACCTACGTCATTTACCCGATCGTCCGTTTCATACACAATCGCGGGGCGTCGCTCGGGATCGCGATCGCGCTGACGTACCTGTGCATCATCGCGGTCGTGGCGCTGGGATTGACGTTCGTGCTGCCGCCGCTCATCGACGACGCGACCTCGGTCGTCGCGGCGACGCCGCATTTCGTCAACGTCGCGCGCGACTACTTGCAGGATCCGACCAATCCCGTCATCGCGCATCTGCCGCCGCCCGCACGCGCGGAACTCGCGAAGGTTCCGACGCAACTCGCGGCCTTCGCGCAAGATTACGCCGGCCTCGCCGCGGGCCGCGTGTTCGCATTTCTCGCTTCGGTTTTCGGATTGGTCGCGACGGTCGTCGTCATCCCGGTGCTCGCGATCTACCTCATCTTCGAAGCGCCGGATTTCATCGCCGCGATCGTACGCGCGATGCCCGAACGCGCGCGCCCAAAGACGCTCGCGGTCTTTCACGACATCGATAGCGTGCTCGGCGGTTTCATTCGCGGTCAAATCACCGTCGGCGCGGTCATCGGCGCGTGCATCACGATCGCGCTGCTGATCCTGCACGTAAAGTATGCGCTCCTCATCGGCGTCGTCGCGGGGCTCTTCGACATCATCCCGTACGTCGGCGCGCTCGTCGGTTTCGTCCCCTCGGTGCTGCTCGCGCTCTTCAACGACGGCTGGCAGCATGCGGTGCTCGTCGCCGTCATCTTCGTCGTGATCTTCCAGGCCGAAGGCCACTTCATCGCGCCGCGCATCGTAAGCGATTCGGTCGGACTCTCTCCGCTGATGGTCATCGTCGCGATCCTCATCGGCGGCGAACTCGGCGGTATCGGCGGAATGTTCATGGCCGTACCGATCGCCGGGATCGTCCGGGCGATCGTCCTCCAAGCCGTCCCCGGCGTCCGAATCGACCCGCCGTCGCCCAAGGCGCCGAGCATAGACGAGGCCGTAACGGCGCAAGGCGTCACATCCGGAGAACGCGCCGCCGCAAAGAAGGCCGAGCGCGTCAAGACCTAGGAGCCTTCGCTGCTAGGAGAACCGAGCACCATGACTTCCACACTGGTCGAACCCGCGCAGCGCCGCAAAGGCCGTCCCACGCACGTCGACGTCATCGGCGTGCCGATGGATTTGGGTGCGGACCGGCGGGGCGTCGATATGGGGCCGTCCGCGATCCGGTATGCCCACTTGCGTGAGGGTCTCGAGTCGCTCGGCATCACGGCCGTCGATCACGGCAATCTGGTCGTGCCGGTACCGGAATCGGCCGCGGCGCAGGCGGTGAAGAATGCCAAGTATTTGCCCATCATCCTCGCGGTGTGCGACGAGCTTTCCAAGATCGTCGAGACGACCGTCCGCGCGGGTGGATTTCCCATCGTGCTCGGCGGCGATCATTCGATCGCGATCGGAACGCTCGCAGGACTGTATCGCGCGCGCAAGGCGCAGCCGGGTCTCATCTGGATCGACGCGCACGGCGACATCAACACGCCGCTGACGTCGCCGTCGGGCAACGTACACGGCATGCCGGTCTCGATGGCGCTGGACGAACATCACATCTCGGTCGAACGTACGGTGCTCGTCGGGTTGCGCGACGTCGATGCCGGCGAGCGCAAACGCATCGCCGAACTCGGCGTGCGCGCGTATTCGATGAGCGAGATCGATCGCCGCGGCATGGTCAACGTTATGGAAGAAGCGATGGACATCGTCGGACGTGAGCCCGGCAGCGTCCACGTCAGCTTCGACATGGACGGCATCGACCCGCGCGAGGCGCCGGGCGTCGGCACCTCGGTGCCCGGCGGCTTGACGTATCGCGAAGCGCACCTCGCGATGGAGATGGTCGCCGACGCCGGCATCGTCGGCTCGCTCGAAGTCACCGAGACCAATCCCATCCTCGACGAGCACAATCGCACGGCAACGCTCGCCGTCGAACTCATCCTCTCCGCACTCGGAAAGACGATTCTCTAGCGTTCGTCGGCTACGCGTAGTCGAAGCGCGCTAGACGGCGATTGCGGCGGGTTGCGCGAGGGCGGCGGGTTCCGGGCGACGGTAACAACAGCATGCCATTGCGGAGACCGCGAGCGCGAGTCCGCCGAGCTGCAACGCGGCCGACGTGCCGAAACGTTCGGCGACGAGGCCGCCTGCGAACGGGCCGATGATTTGGCCGACGCCGAGCGTCGAAGTCAGGGTGGCGAAAGCTCGCGCGTAGCGCTGCGCGGGTTCGCGCTGCTGCGCGAGCGCGCCGATCATCGCGGGAACGCCGATGAAGCTGATGCCGAGCACGAACGAGCCTGCGAGCACCAGCGGCGCGCTGTCGCGCGCGAGCAGGACGGCACCGGCCGCGCACATGGCGCTCGCGGCGCCGAGCGGAACGCCGCTACGGAAGCGGTCGACGAGCGGCCCCCAGATGAGCGCGCCGATCATGCCCGAGACGCCGAGGATGACGACGGCGAGGCCGATGTTCGTCGCGCGCGTCCGCACGATCGCCGCACCGAAGAACGTGACGACGTCGATGTAGCCGAAGCCATACGCGCCGTAACCGATCGCGAGCGCGAGATATTTGCCGCGCGACCACAGGCCGATCGGCACGCCGTCGTCGGGCGGCATTTCGCGCGCTCCGGCGTGCCGCACGATGCGCGAATACACGAGTGCGAACGCGACGCCGATCGCGGCCATCGCGAACCAGGCGAAGCGCCAGCCGTCGCCTGCGAGCGGAAACACGAGACTGCCCGCGCCTGCGGCCGTCATG
>CAZZUZ010000320.1:0-3286 GCA_964657315.1 Vulcanimicrobiota bacterium | reverse complement strand
GGTCGGGGTCGGCGGCGGAGGCGTCGGGATGACGACCTTGATCTTCTTACTGACCGAAACTTGCTCGACGGCTTCTTTCTTCTTTTCCACGCGCTGAATGCCGAAGAACGGCAGCGTGACCGCGTGGATGAGCAGCGAGATCACCATCGCCCACCCGAGGAACGACTTGTACGGAACGCGCGGACCTTGGACCGCCGCGGGCGTCGTATTCTGAACCGCCATTAATTCTTCGAGCCTTCGATGTGATTGGCGAGGCCGAAGTTGGTGAGGTCGACTTTCTTGGCGGCATCCATCAGCTGGAGTACGGTGCCGTAGTCGGCCTTCGGATCCGCTTTGATGATGAGGCTGTTGTAATTGTGATTGGTACGGTCCTGAAGCGTTGCGAGCGCCTGCGGAACGTCGCCGATGTCGTAGAACTGCGAGCCGACCTGAATCTTGTTCTTGTCGGTGACGGTCACGACGATTTCGGACGCCTTGACCTTATCGGTATTGTGCGCGTCGGGAAGCTTGGGCTCTTTCGTGATGGAGGCCAGGATGATGAAGATGATCAGCAAGACCAGCAACACGTCGGTGAACGGCGTGATGTTGATCGTCGCCATGACGTCGTCGTCGGTACCGGTGGAAACAGCCATGTCTTCCTTCGCGAGTTACGACGTTACGAAGCCGACGTCGTCGAGGTTGGCGTCTTTCGCAGCGTCGAGAATACGGATGAGTACGCCGTACGGCGACTTTCCGTCGGCCGTGATCGAAACGTGCAAGCGGCCGCGTTTGCGCGCGTCGTCGCCCAGAACCCGATAGATGCTCTTCTCGTCGGCGCGCTCGCTGTCGACGAAGATGACACCCTTGTTGTTGACCTCGACGTCGATGAACTTCTTGTTGTCCTGGTTGTGCGAGTCGTTCGGGTCGGTGTGGTTCGGCAGCTCTTTTTGGAAGCCGGGCGGCGTGACGAGCGCGGCCAAGATCATGAAGATGATCAACAGGACGAGCAGGACGTCGGTGAACGGCGTGATGTTGATCTCCGCCATCACGTCGTCGTCTTGCTGGGCCGCGATGAGCGACATATCGCGTTATTTCGCCGGCTGGTAGAGCTCGGTCGGAATCGCTTCGCCGACGTTGTGGAAGTGCAGCATCTCGGCGAGCTGATTCGCGGAGACGATGGTGTCCTGATTGTACGCTTTGATCCGCGTCTTGAAGTAGTTGAAGAACACGACCGAGATGACGGCGACGACGAGGCCGGCGGCCGTGGTCACGAGCGCTTCACCGACGCCGGCGGCGACGACTGCGGGCGACGCGTTGCCCTTGGATGCGATGTCGTTGAAAGCGTGGATGATGCCGAAGACGGTGCCGGTGAGGCCCACGAAGGGCGCGATGACGGCGACGGTACCGATGATGCCCAAATTGCGCTCCAGGAGATTGAGATTCTCCATTAACGCTATGGAAAGGGCATCTGTGATGTCCGCGCGATTTTTCGTTCCGCGCTTGAGGCCGAACTCGAGGATGCGGGGCAGCATGCCCTTCTCGCTCTGCGCGACCTTGATCGCGCCCGGCATGTCGTCGACGGCGATCTTCGCACCGAGCTTCTTGAGCAAGCCTTTACTGTCGCCGTGCTGCTGCGCGAAGAACACGAGGCGCTCGATCACGATACCGACCGTCAGGATCGACATCAAGATCAAGATGATCATGATCGCTCCGCCCTGTTTGATGAGTTCTACGAACCCGCTAAAAGCATCCACTCTAGAACCGCGCCTCCAAGATGTCTGATGTCCCGACTTCGAAATTGCCTGACTGCTGGACGCCGGGGGTGTCCGTCGCGAGGCCACGGGTTTAGGGCCCGTTGTGCTTTAATCCTCGGGCCGCCGCACCGGACGCCCCGAACGCTCTACTTCGTGCCGTTGATTTGCTTGATCGCGTTCTCGATCGCCGTCGTCAGCGCCGTGTCGTTGCCGGTCTTCGATGCGGCGTCGGCTTTGTTGAGGTAAGGTAACGCGTCTTTGCTCTTCCCCGGCTGGTTCGCGAGAGCGATGCCGGCGGCGAAATTCGCTAGCGCATTGTCCGGTGCCGTCGCGAGCGCCTTGTCGGCGTCCGCTTTCGCCTTGTCGTACGGTGTCGAATCCTTGATCTTGAGATAGGTCAGCGCCGCTCGCGCGTAGAGATCGGGCTGTTGCACGCCCGGAGCGAGCGCTGCGGCCTGTTCGAAGAGGCCCGCCGACTCGGCATATTTCTGCTTCGTATCGTTGTCTATCGCTTGACGAACGTAGTATTGCGCGATGAACGCTTGTGCATTTGTATCGGAGGGATCGACCTTGACGGCGTCCGCGGCTACGACTTTAGCCTGATCGATGTTGTTCGCGTTGACGTAAGCCGAGACGAGGTTGTCCGCGATCTGCGCGCGATTGGAAACCGAGATCTTCGCGTCTTGCGCGGCGAGATCGCGCGCCTTCGTGAGGTCGGCTATCGCGGCGTCGGTCTGGCCGTTCGCGTCTTCGAGCGTGCCCAGCGAATTATAACTAGCCGCCCCGGGCGCGATCGCGACGGCTTTCTTCGCGAACGCGATGCCGCCGGCGTAATCTTTGCTCTTGTCGGCCGCGCTCGCGGCACCCAGATACGCGCGCGCCGCGACCGCATCGTAGTTCGACGGTACGGTGCCGGCTTTGTCGAACGCGGCGGCCGCGCCCGGCGAGTCGTCGAGATACTGATCGGCCACGCCGAGCAGCAACTCGGCGGAAGCGTCGTTCGGGTTCGATGAGAGATACGACTCGAGGCCCGATTTCGCGCCCTTGTAATTGCCGGCGTCGATCATCGCCTTGAACTTGCCCGTACCGGTCGCGGGCTCGGCGGCGACGCCGCTCGCGGTGAACTTGAGCGTGTAGTCGTAAAACGCGTCTTGCGGCTTGCCGCCCTTGGTGGCCGCGACGTACGTCGACGCTTTGGCAATCTCGAGCGCCGTCGCGTCGTCACCGTGGTTACTCGAACGAACGACCGAGAACGACGTCGCCTGACCCGTCTTCTTGATGAAGACCTTGACGACGATGGTGCCGGCGCCGGCGATCGGCGTCGACGAGGTTCCGCGCGACTTGATCTTCGGCGCCACGTAGTAGTTGAACGTCACGGCACTCGCGAGCACGGGCGACGCGACGAACGCCGTCGCGAGCGAGGTAGCGATAGAACTGCGAAGGTTCAAGAATCTGCCTTTCGGTGGTCCGGTTCGTTCAGACGGTTGACGGCTCGCGCAGCCGACGAGAAACGGTCGCGGAGCCGGTCGCTCTCGCCGGTCTCGAGCGCTCCG
>CAZZUZ010000319.1:0-3322 GCA_964657315.1 Vulcanimicrobiota bacterium | reverse complement strand
GAGCATCAATATCGAATTCGCCGGTCCGCGTCCCACCGTCGCCGCAGCCCGGGAGGCGCTTGCGGCGTTCCCAGGCGTTAAGGTCGTCGACGACCGCGATCGGAATGTCTTCCCGATGCCGCTCGATATCGTAAAGCCGTTCCTCGATTTGGTCGCGAAGAACAGCGCCCCCGTGCCGATCGCAAACGGGGTAAAATTGCCCGCTCTACCTTCGTTGTAATTCGAGAGCCTTCACCGGCGATCGCGGACCCGGCCGCCGCGTGATGTCACATTGATGCAGACCCGCTATCGTTACGTCGCGTATGCTGTGCTCATGTCGATCCTCTGTGCCGAGCGCCGTTCCGCCGAACGGCTTGCGGTTTTGTGAAGACTTTCGAAATCGCGGAAGCAGCCGCGTCGAGCGACCACCGACATGTTGCCTATTCGATCGTCTCGGCTATTGCGTCGGTCGTACCCGCGTCACAATGGGCGTTTGCGTCGATCTCCGCTGCCGGCGCTCTGGATCCGGTATTCGGCTCCGAATCTGCTTATGAGTTTACCGGTCTCTTGGGCAATGAATACCGTCGCTTACGCCTAAGGGGACCCGGCGGCCCGAAGATTTCCATGACCGAATGCGCCGCAAAACCCTATCCGACAGGAGTGACGCTCTTGTTCGCGGACACGCGCCTCACTTATGGGATCTTGACGTTGCTACGTACGGCGGAAATCGGTTCGTTTACCGCCCCCGAACTGAGTATGCTCGCCTTCGCACTCGACGCCGTTTCCGAGTATCTCTCCGCCTCTCGACTGCAGCCGCCCAAGCGTCACTCGGCGATGCCGAGCCGAGGTCTTCCGGCATCATTCCCGGCCGAAGGAGACGGCGCGTTTTACGTGCTCGATGATGACCTGCGGATCGTCTTAGCGTCCGGCGCCGGTGACGGTATTGCCGGCGGACTCGGGCTCGACTCACGACCGGGCGATCGTCTGCCGGCGCTCCTCGAACAGACCGTTCGGGCGATGACGGCTACGTGGCCGAATGAGACCGTTCGACAACCGGCCGTCGCGCGACCGGTAACGTTTCTCGTCATCCGCACGAGGCCGATGTGGGGGTCGACGGGTGTATTCACCGGCGTTCGTATCGACCGGTACCGCGAGCCGAACTCCCTTACGGCGATGGCAGAACGTTTTCACATTTCGCCGCGAGAAATTCAAGTGCTCGCGCTCTTGCTCGACGGTAACCGCCTGGATCAAATAGCCGGCTCGCTTTACATCACGTCCTCGACCGTTCAAGACCACGTCAAGAGCATGCTCGACAAAACGGATAGCCGCAATCGAAGCGAATTGATTTCGCGCGTCCTTGGTTGGAAATTCAAACGAGAATCGGCCGAGCTTTAGGGCACGGCACGCAACAAGCCGTCGAATTGCTTTCGTGCGACTTCGTAACACTCGCAGGCAGCGGATTCCAGCCCCGTACGGTCCAGGATGTAGATCGTGCCGTGGGTGTACTTGATAAAACCGGCATTTTGAAGCGTGGCTGCAGCGATGGTAACGCCGGAACGCCCCGTGCCCAGCATCATGGCGAGAAACTCTTGCGTCAGCGGAATTTCATCTATGTCGACACGATCGCGAGTCATGAGGAGCCATCGCGCGCAGCGTTCGTAAATCGTATGCAAGCGATTGCAGGCCGCCAATTGGCCGAGCATGTTGACGTAGGCCTGTAAATAGCGGTCGAGCAATTGCCGGAGCGTCGCGTCGGCAGCCACGAGCTCGCGAAAGAGCTTTGCCGGAATACTCACCGCATCTCCGCGGACTTGACAATAGCAGACGTTCGCCGTGCTATCGGCGCCCATGAGAAGTGGAAACGCGGACATTCCCTCGCGACCGATCGTCCCGATCTCGATCTCACTCCCATCTTGCATTCGAGCGACGACGGAAAGGACCGCGTCGAGCGGGAAATAGATCGTCTCGATTCTTTCTTCGCTATCGTAGATCTGCTGACGAAGCTTTAGCGTTTCGAGCGAGCCACGAGCGACGATTATATCTGTCGTCGGCCCGGAGACCAAGGAGAGAATCGAATTGCGTCTGAGCGATGCCGCCATGTCGCTCGAAACAGTTTTGGAGCGCTTCGTCGCTGCGCTCTTGGCTTGACGAGTCATGGCTATGCTTCCACCGAGGCCTGGAAAGTCGCGTTGTTCAGAAGGAAGTCGCCGCTTCCTTTTATTGCTACTACGATCGCAGGTGCTGCGGCGTAAGACGGCTGCGCGATGCATCGGGCTTTTGCACGATACTAAGCCAACGCTAATGAGCCCACACTCTTCGCACTATGAACATCGGAAGCCAGCAATAATGTCGCGCCCGCATGAAGATCGGCAGCGGCACACCCTCGTCGATCATCGGCCCGGAGGATCGCGCGTCTCGTTCGGAGTGGGTTCCTGGTGCGCGATCGACATCGCCGCCGTTAAGTCGTCTCGCGCGCTAGCCGCCTTGTCCGCGTACGAAACGCTCATCGAGAAAATGCCCGCGGCAGATCCGGCCCGTCAATGCTCCGCGTTATTTCGCTCGATCGATCACCGGCGGGTCGTCGCGTTCGTCGAGTTACGCGGTCATGCCGAGTTCCGCCATCTCGCAGCATCTTGGGACGACCACCATCTCTACGCGGAACACCGTGCGAGCGCAGAGTCGACGAACCTCGCGCTGTTTCGGATCATGACCGCCGCAGGCGACGCGCGAATCGATCCGGCGTCTCCGGATCGTTACCTCTTGGAGAACGTCTCCGTACCGGCCGCACGCGTCGGCGGCTTACTCAAAGCAATGGCGCTCGCGCTCGGATATCGAGGAGTGATTCTGGCGAGTTCCGACGACGAAACATCGTCGATCATCGTTTACCGGTTCGAGCACGAAGCGGAATTCGAAGCGTTCCGCACGAGCCCGCCGGCCGTTGCGATTCTGGGGGCCGTCGGCGCGACCGGGGAAACGCTATTCGCCATGCATCCGGTGAAGACGTTCGGCGACAGTACGTGATCGCTCGAAAGCCGCCACGCGTCGCGGCCGTGAGTTTTGCATCCGCGGCCGTTGCGCTGTTTTGCCGCGCTCGGCGCTTCTGCTGAAAGGCTGCCGATGCAAGCCACCCTCGCTTCTAATCCGATTCGCGCGGCGATCGCGGCATGCATCTTCGATGTGGACGGCGTTTTGCTAGCATCACCGCACGAGCGTGCGTGGCGAGAGGCGCTCGCCTCGTTTGCGAATCCCGCACGATTCACAACGGCGATCTATCAGGCGCACGTTGCCGGAAAACCGCGTCTCGATGGCGCTTTGGCCGCCCTCGAAGCACTCGGAGTAGCGG
>CAZZUZ010000318.1:0-3342 GCA_964657315.1 Vulcanimicrobiota bacterium | reverse complement strand
GATCACGTCGCCGCGCAGATCGACTTGAAAACGGCCGGCCAGCGGCACGCCGCCGAACGTCGCGCCCGCGGGCAGCACGACCGCGAAAATGGTCTCCGATACTTTGGTTACGTACGATCCACTCGGGATCGTATTGTCGCGTAGGACCATCGGGGTGACGATCACGCCGTTCGCAAAAAGCTTGGAGAGCAATGCGGCTTTATCGCCGATGCCGCCGAGGACGAGCAGATTGCAAACCGGCGGCACGAGCGCCGCAATGATGAACGCCGTCTTGTAGCGTCCATTTCGTACGATCATGACGAGCACCGCCGGAATCATCAGCGCTTCGGCTACGCCGGCAATCCATAGGGCGCCGCGAGCGTCTGCAGCACTCAGCGGATAGCCGGTATCGATTCCACTGAATGCGACAATCATGAGGACGAGCAATACGGCGAGCGCGAAGATCACGTATTGCAGGACGAGCGCCGCCCAGGTACCGATGACGCCGCCCGGATTTGGTGTGGATTCGACGCGAGCTGTGGTGTTCATGAAGCCTATACTAGCCTCGGCCGCGCCGGACGTCATCGGTAGGATTACCTACTTTAAGCGATGAGGCGGTGAAGCGCGCTTTCGGGACGCCTGGCGCGTCGCTCTCTAAGAATCCACTTGTCGATCGCAAGTAGCCAGCCAATCTGCAACGGCTTTCTAAAGCCCTCGTCAAGCTTTTGGAGCGCCGTGGAGGCATTTTGCTTCCTGAAGTGGCGAGCGAGTTCGCACGCGATGCCGGATCGTACAAGGTCGGACCTGCTACATCAAATACGCGACAATCGGCGACGCAGCGAACGTGAATTTGTAAAGCATCACTATTCGCTGCGGAAATACGTCGACGTTCCGTCGGCGTCGAACCACCATTCGAAACGATCGAGTTCTTCCGTACCGACGATGCCGTCGATGTTCGTTGTCATGTTCTCGCGGTTCGGTAGTTCGACGTCCACGGGCATGCCGGCGAGCGTCATCGCGCCAAGCGTTACATCCGCGCGGTTATGTTCGATCGATAGGCCGCCCGAGCCATAGGTCAGCCGGTTGTCGTCGACACCGAGGCCCGGTTGAAGACGTAGCGATCCTTGTCCCGTTAGCTCGCTAAACTGCCGGAATAACAACAGCCGAGAAGAGCCGAGGTCTAGCAGGAACTTCGATCCGGTACGATTGCCAATACGAGCGCTTACGATCGGCACGCCAAAGCTCCAATCGGTTGGGAGCGCAACGGCACCCGGCGGCGGTTGAAACGATGCTCGCGGTAAGACGTCTACTTCTTGTCTCGCATAGTCGACGTGGACGATGCGATTTCTAAAAAAGTCGAACCCGAGCAGACCGTTGTAGCCGTGAATCGAGTCTTCGTCGAAAACAACGTTGGGCGCCGTCATGCCGCCGACCGTCAGGTTATGCGCGAGACCTACGTGCAGATGAGAGCCGCCGTTCGTCTTTGCGATAGCCGTCGAAATGACGATCGCCGACGTTCCGCTATCGAGGACGAATTCGGTCTTTCGACCAGAGATTTCGACCGGGACGTGAATTTGGCGAAACTCGCCGAAGTGCACGTCGAGCTTCTGCTTCGAGGCCGGCGGCGGCATGATCGGCCCCGGTTGCGGCGGAATGGCGACATCCGAGTCGGAGACTGGCTGCTCCTTGTTACTCGTGATGTACACCGCCTCGGGACCGCCTTCACCTTGCACGTTATAGCGGTACGGGCGATGGTTCCCCGGGCTTCCGAGAACGTGGTCGAACGTAAACGTCTCGACATCGACATTCGATCGATAAATCTCGCGCGAGATCTCACCCGACTTCTTATCGACGAACAACCAGCGAGAATCGTTGTCGATCGGCCGAAGCTCGAGAACCCAAGCCGGCGCCGGCGAATCGGAGGAGCCGATGAGCGTGCAGTCTGCCGCATCGAAGCCGAGTTCCGTGAGCGGGAATCGATCGAGTGCCAACGGCCCCCGACCGCGGAGCGTGCTACCCGTCGTGTTGTCGAACCAGCTATGCCCGGCGAGCCGGCCCTCCTTAAACGTTACGCCTTGGACGTCGATCGTTAAGGCGTAATCGTTCTTCTTCAGCATCGCCGTCGCGTGAGAGAGTATTCCCGATGCGTCGACCGTGAATTCGAGTTTACGCTCTCCGTGCGGGATGCCGGCGTAGGTATCGTTTTTGCGCAATGCCGCGAGAACGGTTGCCAGCGTGTCGGATGTCGGTTTTATATCGGCCGGACGCCACAAGGACAACGTCGCGCGATCTTCGGCAGCGAAAGAACGCCCGGTAATGAATACGAGCGACGTGAGGAGTAGCGAGAGACAAATTATACGCAAGCAACTGCTGCGTTGGCGGCCTTGCGAAGTTGCGCCTTCCACCGCTCGCAGCGATGTCTTGCGGCGTTGTTCCATGTTGGGTAGTCGAACGTAAATCTGGACTTGATAATTCGCTGCGATACGACGCGCCGGCTTTTAGGTACGGCTTCAATCTTAGCTCGCCCGAAGAGCGTTCTGTTAAAAGCTGCTGACGGCCCGTCCCGTAAACAAATTCGTTTTTACATCGAAGAACTCCATCATACCAAGGGACCTCCTCGGGCATACGCGGCACAAACCTTCGTTCGTCGTATCCCTAAACTACACGACCAGTGCACGCCGAGGCCCGAAAATAGATCGCCGGACATTCTAGTAGGCCATGCGCTTACAGCACTGATCGACGGGCAGAGCGCGACACTCGAAGAGGCGGGTTTGCGCCAAACTGCGCATGGACGGACATTGACGATAGGGCGATTGTTTGCCTTGTGGTGCCGCAGACATGCTAACGCGATTGCACAGGCGTGCGTGCTAGAGCGATTGCACAGGCATACGTGCCCGGCGTATGATGTGACGATCAACCTCAAACCGACGAGATTACGAGCGTGTTGAAAGCAACAGCATCCCTTGCATTTTGCGCAGCGCTCGGCGTCTCGGGTTTTCATGCGCTGCCCGCTGCGAAGTCAGGTCTCGTCGCTCGCGTGCGGTACGACCTCTACGCCGATCTCGCGTGGAGCAACGTCAACGGTCCGACCGACAAGACGACGCGAGCGTATCGATGGTATCCGCTCACCTATCCCGTGATGGAGCACTGGTCGCTCGAGCCCGATCCGTCGCGGCAGCCGTACGCAGTCGAGACGATCATGCATTTCGGCGGTCCGCTCGCCAGGCATTGGCTCGACGCGGTGATCGACGCCAATCCGAGCGACGCATATAACTTATTACCGGGGTATCCCGAGTCGCGCGCTCGGGAGGCGGCGGTCGTTTTCGGCCTCGACGATCCGAAGACGCGGCGCCGGCTAGCCGA
>CAZZUZ010000317.1:0-3380 GCA_964657315.1 Vulcanimicrobiota bacterium | reverse complement strand
CGATTGCGGTTGCTATCTGCGTCGCCCGGGCGCTGAACGCGCCGGCGAACGGCGACAGCCTCATCTACAAGACTTTCGGGACGGGTGCGCCGCTCGAAACCCGGCGCGCGGCGCTGAAGTCGATCGCCCAGCAGCACGGCTTTGCGTTCGAAGCGATCCTCGACATCTGCACCGGGGATCTCACGGCGCGCTTCTCGCCTTCCGACCCGGGCGCAGGCGCCGCGCTCGCACTCGACGTCGCCGTCCACGCGCGCCCGGAACGCGCGCTCGTGCTACGCGCCCCGCAGAGCGTACGCGATCGACTCGCGATGTGGGGCCGTCCCGCCGGCGGCCTCTCCGTCATGGCCGGTCTCAAAGCCCAATTCGACCCCAAGCGCACCCTCGCCCCAGGCCGCTTCCTCAACCGCCTCTAGCTAACGCGCATGTCGTACTTGCGAAGCTGCTAGTGGTGGATGAAGCCGGTGCTCAGCCACGGGAACGCGGCGATGATGATGAGGGCCACGAGGAGCGAGGCGAGGTAGGGCAGGATCCGTTTGGCGGATTCGTCGGAGTCGGCCTTACCGATCGCGCACGCAAGGAAGTAGCCGATGCCGACCGGCGGCGCGAACAGGCCGATACCCATCGAGAGCACCGCGATCATCGCATAATGAATCTGATTGACGCCGAGCTGTTGTGCGATCGGAAAGAGCAGCGGCCCGAAGAGCACGATTGCGGGAATGCCTTCGAGCACGGCGCCGAGCACGATGAAGACGAGAATCGAGATCGCGAGGAAAGCGGCGATGCCGCCGGGCACGTGACTCATCGCGTCGGCGAGATGCTGCGCGAATCCCGACTGCGTAAGCGCCCACGCCATGGACGTCGCGGTCGCGATGATGAGCATGATCGAACCCGAGAGCGACGCCGTGTCGACGAGAATCGAATAGAGCTTCGACCACTTGAATTCGCGATACACGAACGTGCCGACGATCAGCGTGTACGCGATGCCGACGACGCTCACTTCGGTCGCCGTCGCGACGCCGCCGAGTACGAGGGCGCGTACGAGCAGCGGCAGGATCAGCCCCGGAATCGCGATGCCGACGAGTTTGAGAATCGTCCGCAGCGACGCACGTTTCACGTTGCTCGTGTCTTCGTCGCGCGAGCGCAGCAGCACGACGATCAGCAGCGCGAGTGCGGCGAGCGCCGCGGGTAAGAGCCCCGCGGTGAAGAGGTCGGCGATCGAGAGGCTCGCGACCGAACCGATGATAATGAGCACGAGACTCGGTGGAATCGTCTCCGACATCGCGGCACTGCTCGAGAGCAGTGCGACCATCTCCGACCGCTTCTGACCGCGCTTCTCCATTTCGCCGAAGAGCACGGGCGCGACCGCCGCCATATCGGCGGCCTTCGAACCGGAAATGCCCGAGACCAGATACATCGCGGCGATGAGCACGACGCCGAGGCCGCCTTTAATGTGGCCGACGATCGAGCCGATCGCATCGACGAGCCGCTTCGCGATGCCGGCGTTTTCCATGATGAGACCGAGCACGACGAAGAGCGGCACGGCGAGCAGTACGATTTGCGACACGCCTTCATCCATGCGCGCGACCACGGTGCTGAGCGGAACGCTCGTCGCGAGCGCGAGATACGAGAGCGTCGCGAAACCGAAGGAAAACGCGATCGGCGTCCCGATCGCGATGCACAGGCCGACGATGACCACGAAAAAGAGCGCCAGATTGTAATTATCGAGCGGACCCATCACGTTGGTGAGATGCGAGATCGCGATCGCGGCCGCTACGACGACGACGATCGTGACGACCGCGACGCGCGGATCGCCGTCGATCAGCCGCAATGCGGCGAGCAAGAAAACGATCGCCAAACAGATGAAGATGGACGCCACCACGTACGAGCGCGGGATGCTCAGCGCCGGCGTGAGATCGTTGAGTTCCATCTTGAGGAATTTCCGGCTCGCGGTGAGCACCTCGAGGCAGAACAGCATGATGATCGCGTTTGAGATGCCGGCAAAGACGTACTGCGTGCGCAGCGACACCTTCTTGATGACCGCCGTGAGGCGCAGGTGCGCGTCGCGGCGATAGGCGACGATCGTGCCGAGCATCGTGAGCCACAGGAAGCAGATCGTCGCCAGCTCGTCGCTCCAGCTGAGCGAATCGTGCACGACGTAACGGAAGAACACGCCCGCGCCGAGATCGAGGACCTCGAAGGCGAGCAGGATCGCGGCGAGGATATTGGCGGCGGTGCCGATGGCGCGGTCGATCGCGATCGTCCAACCACGGTGAAGCCGCGGAACGTGAAATTCCGACTCGGGTGCGGCCATGCGACTCCTCTACGCGTGCGGATACGCGCGCGACACCGAAACGGCGCACGCGTTTTGGGCTTAGGTTCTAACAGCGCGAGACGAAAACTTTCGTCCCCGCGCCGGCGTTTTGGTCCACCACTACGGGGCGGCGGGCATTCGGGGCCCGCAAGCGGGGGTGCACCCGTCGGGCGCTCGTTCCTCGCCATCACGTCGGCCGCGAAAGGCGAGCTTCAGAATTCGTACCGCAGCCGCACCTCCACCGTCCGGCCTTCGGGGTAGCCCTGCGCGATGTAGCCGCCCGTGCCGTATTGCCAGGGCACGATCTGATTCACGCCGTCGTTCGTCGGCACGCCGTTGCCGAGCGTGTACGGCGCCGTGCCGGCGGGCAATCCCGGCGCACACGGAACCGTACCGGCAAATATTTGCCCATAACAGTTCGCATACGCCGAGTTGCCGCCCTTATAGCCCGGCGGCCCGATCAAGTACGGATTGACCTGATACTGCGTCGGCCGGTAATTTCCGAAGAGGTTGGCGACGTCGACGATCGCGGTGAGGTGCGGCGCGAGATCGCCTTCGACGTGCAGGTTCGCGAGAATCTGCGCGGCCGAGCGCAGCGTGTTCGGATCGTTGCCTTCGGGCGTTCCGAGATTGCCGATGTAGGGATTGGTCGCCGCGTCGAACGGCAGCGACGGGTTGCGGAGAAAATAGTAGTTCGCACCGGGGTTCACGTAGTTGTCGTTGTTGACTTGCTCGGGCTTATTGGTCACCGGATCGAAGACGTAGACCTTGCGTCCGTTTCCGTAGGGTTCGCCCGTATGGAACGAAGCCGACGGCGTAATGCGGAACCGGCGTCCGGGCGCGATCCATTCGTACGACAACGACGACGAGAAATCTGGCACGTATCCGAGCGGGAAGAGATGACCCGCCGCGATCGCGGGCGCGTTGAGATCGTTGTACGCGAATTGCGACGCGCTCGACGAGAATCCGCGGATGAGATTGGCCTGGAACGTCAGGCCCGAATTCTTGACGTACAGTTCCGCGCCGTGCGCGCGCACGAACGCGACGATGAACGCAATGGTGGTGAGCG
>CAZZUZ010000316.1:0-3466 GCA_964657315.1 Vulcanimicrobiota bacterium | reverse complement strand
AGGCCTATCACGCTCCGGCGTATCGCCCCGCGCCGCATCCGATGACCCAAATGAATCATGCGCCCGCGCAACACGCGCAAGACCATCACGAGCGGTAGACGTTCTCGGCGTCTCTAGGCAGCGAAAACCCGCGGTTGTTGGGCCGCGGGTTTTCGTTTTCTCAGAGAACTCTAAGGCGCGCTCGTGCCCGCTTTCGAGTATAGTGTACGCAGCCGTTCAGCTCGGCGTGGGAGACGTAAGCGCTGTTCCGTAGGATTTTCATCCCGTCCATAGCCGCCATACTTCTGGCCGGCTGTGCTTCCTATTTTCCGGCATCGCGCGAAGCCGGACGCTGGTCGCAATTTCGATTGAACGCCCAAAACAACGTCGTGTTGCCCGGCACGCTCGAGACGGCTTGGAGTGTGGAAAGCGGCGGCCCGATCTCCGCGAGTCCGTCGGTCGTCGACGACCGCCTCTATCTCGGCAACAATACCGGAACGTTTCTGGCAATCGACGTGCGTTCCGGGCGCGAATTGTGGAAGGCGGCGTTTGCGAGTTCGCTCATGAGCGCACCGATCGTCGTGGGCGACAACGTGATCGTCGGTGAGGGCGACGAGAGTACGATGGTGATGCACGGCGTCGTTCACGTCGGCACCGGGATCAACGCGCTCATTTCGATGGATCGCGAATCGGGTGCCGTGCGCTGGAGCGTGCCGCTCGACGGTACGGCGATGCCGACCTCCGCGTACGTCAACGGCCGGCTGGTCGCGCACATCGGAAACGGGGATCTCATCTCGGTCTCGCCCGACTCGGGCAAGATCGCGTTCCATCACAACGTCGGGACGATCCCCTCGATGGTCGCGCTGTTGCCCTTGGGCGGAGATACCGTCGTCACGGCGGGACAGACGGAAACGGCGGTCGTCGCGGTTCACGCGTCGAGCGGCGCACAGATCTGGCGCCGCCCCTTCCCGAACAGTTCCGCACTCGGCGATTGTCCGCTCGCGAGCGACGGCGTTCGCGTCGTCGGCGACTACCTCTATCCGCTGGCCGGCCATCCGTACGTCAAAGCCGGAAACATCGAGGAATCGCGCGCCTACGCACTCGACGCGAAAACGGGCGAGCGCATTTGGGACGTCCATCTCGAGAATGGTTTAGTCCCGAAGCGAAACCAGTCGGCGATTCCCCTCGTCGATCGTGGAAGCGTTTTTCTGGGAAGCGCGATCGTTCCGGTCGTGCACGCGATCGACATCGAGACGGGACACGTTCGCTGGCGGCGACGCGTGCGGGGTCCCGTCAAGGGCGGCATGGTGGCGCTGGGGGGCAACATCTATTTCGGTGACGCGACCGGGCGCATCTGGGCGCTACGCGAATCGGACGGATCGGTCGTCGGCGTCATGAATGCCGGCACGCCGTTCAACGTCGCGTCTCCGATCGTCGTCGGAAAGACGCTCGTTCTCTCGAGCCTCACCGGCCGGATTCTCGCGCTGCCGCTCTCCGCAATGGACGGCGCGCGCGATGTCATCGCGACGCAAGCGCGCGCGAGCAGCTGGTTCGCGCCCGACGTGCTGGCCAAATTCCGCGCCGGCGACGTCAACCACGACGGCGTTCTCGATCGCGACGAACTCCGACGCGCGCTGTCGTTTGCGGACTTTCGTCGCGTCGACCGGGATGGAAACGGTTCGGTGAGCCCGCTCGAATTCGGGATGGCGCTGGCAAACGCCGACGTGCAATTCACGAACGTTTCCGAACGGCGACCGGAGCGCGTCAGCCGGCGTTAAAAACCAAAGACGTTCGCTCTTCGTAAAAGCGAACGTCTCGATAGAATGCCCAGAGTCAGAATCGAACTGACGACACCAGGTTTTTCAGACCTGTGCTCTACCGACTGAGCTATCTGGGCGTCGGCGGCGGTGCGACCGACTGAAATATCGCGATAGGGCGAGCGTCTCCTGCGATTCGGCGCACACTTTCGGCCGGACCGTTAATGGCGGCGATCTCCAGAGCCGACGAAAGAGAGAACCGCTGGAGGCTGCCATCACTCCCACCAATCTCACGACCGATCGCCGCGTAGCCGCGCCCCATCCGGGACCTCGCCTCAAGCGAGACTTCTTCGACATGCTCGACCTCGACGTCCGGCAGTTTGCCGTAATGATCGGCGTCGATCACCATCGCTTGGGTGAAATGCTCGAAGGGCGCGAGTCCTTCGACGTCGACACCGCGATCCGGCTCTCGCGCGCCCTTCAAATTTCGGCCGATGCGATCATGCGCATGCAGCTGCGCGCGGATTTCTCGGTCGCCCGCGGTACCGCGGTGTACGACAACATCCGCATCATGTCGGCGCCCGAAGACGAAGAATTTCCCGGCACGGGCGCGCTAGGTGGGCGTCTCGGGCTCTCGGTCGACACCGCCGGAGACCCGTCGTACTTCTTTCAAGAAGACGTCGCCGCCAATCGGGACTCGGACGACTACGCCGGCCTTCACGCGCTCTTCCGCGGAGATCGTCTGCGCGTGTATCGCGCGGACGGATCCATTCTCTGGACGGGCGTTTTGCTCAGTGGCCTCGACGGCCGCTTGCATCTGCCGTACGTGCACGCTTCGGAGTGGCCGACGTGGTTTGACGACCGGCTCGTCGCCGAGCTAGCCATCGGGGACGAACATGCGGCATTTTTCGCGCGTATGGGCCAACTTTAAGGAGCGTACGCCTCGGTTACAATCTTCGGACGCACTAGTCGTCCAGGAGGCTCCCCCGATGCACCAGGGACACGCGCTTTTGAGACCCGTAGGTTGGTCGACGAAAAAGGCCCCGCACTGAGCGGGGCCTTTCGCATTGAGCGTGCTCGAGAACGTTAGGCGTCGGTCGCACCGGCGAGAATCATCTCGCGCGGGGCGCGCATGCCGTGATTTTCGTCGCCATGCGAGTCGGCTGCCGCAACCAGGGCGTCTTCGGTGTCTCCGGTAATGGTCGCGCCGCAGAGCGGGCACGTAACTTGCTTTGCCAAGATGATCTCCTTCGGGCGAGTGGCGGGAAAAAAAGTTGCACGCCCTACACGCTTCACCTGCCGGAGACGAGCGGGCTCGTGAGCTTGAGTTTGACGACCGTTCCGGATTTCAACACGATGTCGCTCTTCATCGCGGAGGCGAGTGCGAATCCGGCGCCGGCCCCGAGCAATCCACCGTGCCCTTTGCCCATCTTGTTTCCCGCGACGTGACCCGCGATCGCGCCGCCGGCGATGAGCATGGCGTCGCGCACGTGATGCGTCGGCGCGGCCAGACTATCGACTTTTGCCGATAGCGGAAGCGTCGAACCGTCGGCCATCTTCACGTCGTCGAAATAGATATTCATTGTCGCCTTATGCGTTGGGCCCGCCGGGCTGACGTTCTCGACGTGGCCGTCGATCGTAGCGCCGTGCAAGGCGGCATTGTGATGGAATAACGTATCTTGTTCGGGCATCGAGAACGTGTCGCCGTCGTGCGCGGTCTTCGAACTCAA
>CAZZUZ010000315.1:0-3479 GCA_964657315.1 Vulcanimicrobiota bacterium | reverse complement strand
ATTCTCGGGCGGCTCGGTCGGGCTCGTGATCGGTCACGTCGGCCCGGAAGCCGCCGTCGGCGGCCCGATCGCGCTCGTCGCGGACGGCGATACGATCGTCGTCGATCTCGAACGCGACACGCTCGATTGCACGGCGCTCGACGATCCGGCGGAACTTGCGCGGCGTAGCGCGCGCTGGAACGACGAGGCCCGCGAGAACGGCGGTACGCATCCGCACGTCCGCGCCGTCGAGACGCGGCTGCTGCGCCGCATGCGCGCGCTCGCGTCGACCGCGCTCGAAGGCGCGGGCATCGCTACGCCGTCGGTTCGCTAACGCCGGTCGCACCGCCGAGGCGTACGTACCAGCGCACGACGAGCGAATAGCGCGCGCACTCCAGATACACGAAGAGCAGCAAGAGCGCCGGCGCCGTGACGACGAGCGACGCCGCGATCTTGCCGCCGAGCACGATCGTCCAGAACGCGGCGAAACAGAACGGGACGATGAGCAGCGCGAGCGAGAGCAGCAGCACGCCGAGCGTCGTGGCGAACCGCTCCTTGGTCATCGCGACCGAGCCGTGCAACGACGCGACGAACGCGCTCGCCAACTCCGGGAGCCGCATGCCGCGCCGCAAACGGACGAGCACGCCGATCAAGACCTGCGAGAGCAGCACGGCCGCGGCGATGCCGGGAATCGCGGCGAACACGTAACCGACGTCGGTGACCAAACCGACGAGCGCGACCGTGACGATCATGAGCAGAGCTCCGGCCACGGTCAGACGGAACGACGGAGAGATGCGTAGCACGGCGCTCGGGATGATGGAGAATTGTGCGAGCAGCGAGAGTCCGAGCACCAGTCCCAGGGGCGGCCGCACGATGAGCGCCATGGGCTGCCCGTTCGCGGCCTGCGTGAGCAGATCGACGATGTCGTTTTTGGAATAGGCGTACGATTCGATCGCCGCGCAGACGGCCGCGAGCGTTGCGTACACCGGCCAGCGGCCGCGCATGAGCGTCGCGCCGTCGGCGAGGATCGATCCGAGGGTGATGCGTGGCGACTTTCGATCCGGCGTCAGTCGTCGGCGACCTTCAGGACGAGCTTTCCGAAATTTTCGCCCCGGAACAATTTGTTGAGCGTTTCGGGGAACGCATCCACGCCGCCCTCGACGACGTCTTCGCGCGACTTCAGTTTGCCCTGCGCCATCCAGCCGCCCATCTCCATCGCGGCGGCCGCGTACCGGTCCGCATAGTCAAAAACGACCATCCCCTCCATCCGGGCGCGTTTCACGAGAAGCGCGAGGTAATTCTTCGGTCCTCTTACTTCACCGCTGTTGTATTGCGAGATGGCCCCGCAAAGCACGATGCGCGCGTGTAATGCCAGACGCGCGAGCGCGGCTTCGAGAATGTCGCCGCCGACGTTGTCGAAGTAGACGTCGATGCCGTCCGGGCAGTGGCTCTTGAGGGCCGCGTGCACGTTCTCGTTCTTGTAGTCGATCGCCGCGTCGAACCCGAGCTCGAGCAGGTAGTCGCATTTGTCTTTGCCGCCGGCGATGCCGACGGTGCGGCAGCCCTTGATCTTCGCGATCTGCCCGACGGTCGCGCCGACGGCGCCCGCGGCACCCGACACGACTACCGTCTCGCCCGCTTTGGGAGCACCGACGTCGAGCAACCCAAAATACGCCGTCATGCCGGGCATGCCCAAGACGTTGAGCCACACCGGCGGCGGCGCGATCTGCGGCACGATTTTCGTGAGCGACTTGGCTTTGACCAGCGCGTATTCTTGGACGTCGAGCGTTCCCGTCACATAGTCGCCGATGGCGAATTTCGGGTCGCCCGACGCGGCGACGGTGCCGACGCCGCCCGCGCGCATCACGGCGTCGATCGCCACGGGCGCGATGTACGACGGCGCATCGTTGAGCCAGCCGCGCATCGCGGGATCGAGCGAGAGATAGGTGACCTTGACGAGCACTTGGCCTTCGCCGGGCTGCGCGACGGGCTCGCTAACGAATTTCCACGTCGACGCGTCGGTAAAGCCCGTAGGCCGGGATGCGAGGCGGACCTGGCGATTTGCGGTTGCGTTCACCCTTCTGCGATTCCGCGAGGGCGAGGCGTCCCCTCGGTGAATGCGCGGGCGGATGGATACGGTTCCGGCGCCCCCCGACGCGCTATTCGCAGACCTCGCGCGCATCGTCGGCGACGCGAACGTCCTGCGTTCGGACGTCGACCTGTTGGCCTACGGTTTCGACGGCACGTGGTACGCACAGCCGCCGCGCTGCGTGGTTCGTCCCAAAGACGCTCGCGAGATCTCCGAGATTCACAAGCTCGCCACGCGCGAGCGCATCGCGCTCGTGCCCCGGGCCATGGGCAGCGGGCTCTCGGGCGGCGCCGTGCCGCTCGCGGGCAGCATCGTGCTCAGCGTCGCACGGCTCAACGCGATCCGCGAGATCGACGTCGTCAACGCCGTCGCCGTGGTCGAACCCGGCGTCATCACCGCCGACCTCCAAAAAGCGGTCGAAGCGCTCGGCCTCTTCTATCCGCCCGATCCCTCCAGTCTGCGTCAGTCGGCCATCGGCGGCAACGTTGCGGAGAACGCCGGTGGCGCGCGCTGCCTCAAATACGGTGTGACCGCCGACTACGTCGCGGCGCTCGAAGTGGTCTTACCGGGCGGCGAGATCGTACGTTCGGGCGGCAAGATGGTCAAGAACGTCACGGGCTACGACTTGCGGGCGCTCTTCACCGGCGCCGAGGGCACGCTCGGCACGATTACGGAGATCACGTTGCGACTCTTACGGAAGCCGCGATTCGCGCGTACGGCAGTAGCGGCGTTCGCTTCGATCGCGCAGGCCGGCGCCGCGGTCGTCGAGATTTTGAATTCCGGACTCGTGCCGACGTCGATCGAACTGCTCGACGCGCTGACCATTTCGTGTATCGAAGATTTCAAGCCGTCGGGTCTCCCGCGCGACGCCGACGCCATACTACTCTTCGCGGCCGACGGCAACTACGAGGAGATCGTCGACGCCGAACTCCGTGCGATGGCGGAGATCGCGGCGCATAGCGGCGCGACGAGTACGCGCGTCGCGACCGACGATGCCGAATCGGCCGCGCTCTGGGACGCGCGCCGGGCGATCTCGCCCGCCCTCGCGCGCGTGCGGCCGAACAAGCTCGGCGAAGACATCTCCATTCCACGCTCGGCGCTCGTCGAGATCATCGCGACGCTGCGCGAGATCGCCGCCCGCAACGACGTCGTCATGCCAATTTTTGGTCACGCGGGCGACGGCAATCTCCATCCGAACATCCTCTGCGACCGGCGCGATCGCGCCGAGATGGCCCGCGTCAAGGTCGCCGCACGCGAGGTCTTCGAAGCGGCCGTGGCCGTCGGCGGAACGCTTTCGGGCGAACACGGCATCGGCTTGCTCAAGCGGCAGTTCATGGAGATGGACGTCGGAACGGATGCGCTCGCCATGATGCGCAAGATCAAGGACGCGGTCGATCCGCTGGGCATCATG
>CAZZUZ010000314.1:0-3518 GCA_964657315.1 Vulcanimicrobiota bacterium | reverse complement strand
TCGATCGCATTCCGCCCAACAACCTCGAAGCGGAGATGGCGTGCATCGATTCGATCCTCGTCGATCGCGAGATGATGGCGGCCGTGAGCGAAATCCTGAGCGCCGACGATTTTTACGCGCACGTCCACGAAACGATCTTTCAAACGCTCACGCAGCTCTACGAACGCGGAGAGCCGCTCGACAAAATCACGGTCGCCGAAGAATTGCGCAACCGCGGCGTACTCGATCGCGTCGGCGGACTGCCGTACCTCACCTCGCTGATGGACACGGTCCCGACCGCCGCGTCCGCCGAATACTACGCGCGCATCGTTTCGGAGAAATCGTCGCTGCGCGGGCTCATCCACGCGGGCACGCAGATCACGCAGATCGGCTTCGAAAACGAAGAAGACGTCGAAGGCGCCGTCGACCGCAGCGAACAGATCGTCTACGAAGTCGGACGGCGTCAGAAATCGGGCGATTTCGCGCCGATCTACAAGCTGCTCAAGGGCACGTTCGAGCAGATCGATCGGCTCTATCACAGCCGCGGCGACCGCACCGGCCTGACCTCGGGCTTCCGCGACGTCGACGAGATGACCGCGGGCTTCCAGCCCGGCAACTTCATCATCCTCGCCGCGCGTCCGGCCATGGGCAAGACGTCGATGGCGCTCACGATGGCCGCCGCCGCCGCGCGCGAAGAAAACAAGCCCGTCGCGGTGTTCTCGCTCGAAATGACGAACGAAGAGCTCGTCACGCGTCTGCTGTGTGCCGAGGCGAGAATCAACTCGCAAAACCTGCGCCGCGGCAACATTCGCGATCAGGATTGGGAGAAGATCTCCGCCGGCATGAGCGCGCTCTCGACGATGCCGATCTACATCGACGATTCCGGAACGATCACGGTCACGGAGATCCGCAGCCGCTGTCGGCGGCTGCAATCGGGCGACGGTCTCGCCGCCGTGTTCATCGACTACCTGCAGCTCGTGCGTCCGTCGACCTCGGGCAAGCAGCAGAATCGCAACGACGAGCTCTCCGATATCTGCCGCACGCTCAAGGCGACCGCGAAAGATTTACAAATTCCGATCATCGCGCTCGCGCAGCTCAATCGCGGCGTCGAATCCCGCAACGACAAACGCCCGATGCTCTCCGACTTACGTGACTGCCTCAGCGGCGATGCCCTCATCGCGAGCGCCGACACGGGCGAACGCATCGCCATTGCCGACATCGTGCGCGAAGGCCGCCGCTTCAACGTGTGGGCGCTCGACGACGAACTCTGCCTCGTGCGCAAGCCGATCGTCGACGCTTGGGCGGTTGGCGAAAAGCCCATTTATCGTGTAACCACGAAGAGCGGCCGAACCGTGAAATGCACCGGCGGCCACCGCTTTCGGGTCGTTTCAGGGTGGAAGACTCTCGATGAACTCGGCGTCGGTGCCTCGGTGGCCGTCCCCCGAACGTATCATGCTGCGACGCAGGCGAGCGAAGCTCAAATGACCGAGGGCCGAGCTCTGCTTCTTGGCTGGCTGTTAGGCGATGGTCATCTAGGCGGCTCGCCGGCAATTACGGTATCTTGTGAATCCGATGCTCGTTTTCTCGTCGACCTGGCCAAACGCGAGTTCGGCTTAGAAGCTACGGTCAAAGCGGAACGAGAGAATACTGCCGCATTGCGCGTAGTATTGAGTACCGGAAGACTCTCCGGTGCGGGCAAAAATCCGCTCACGGCTTGGCTTCGTGTTCTCGGAATATGGAAAGTCACGGGCGCTAGTAAATTTGTGCCTAAGGCGATCTTCGAACAGCCGAAGATCGTAGTGGCTGCTTTTCTACGCGGGCTCTTTCACGCGGACGGCAGCTTCACTCGCAATAAAACATCGACCCGTTCGACCGTACGGCTCGGCTCGATCAGCGATCGTCTGATCTACGATTCGGCGACGTTACTTCTTCGCTTCGGTATCAACGCCATCGTAAGATCGGACACTCGAAATATCGGGGGGTATCGCACGAAAACCAAAGCGATGTGGGTCCTTTCTATTCAAGAACGTCATGCCGTATGCGATTTTATGGACGTCATCGGCTTCGTCGGCACCAAGCATGAGCGCGCGACGCAGAGGTTCGAGAGAACGAAATTTAACGATGCGGGTCAATTCGACCGCATCCCGCCGCATCGCGATCTCGGCTGGCGCGAGCAAGGAAAAGCTATGTCACGTTCGACTTGCGCCCTTCTTGCCGAACGTCTAGCAGACGACGGACTTGAAGCGCTCGCATATTCTGACGTTCTCTGGGATACGATCGAAAGAGTCGAAGAAGTTGGAACCGAGATGACGTACGACGTCACGGTGGCAGATTTGCACAACTTCTGCGTCAACGACATTGTAACGCACAATTCGGGTGCGATCGAACAAGAAGCGGACATGGTGACATTTCTCTACCGCGATGCCTACTACAATCCCGAAAGCGCAGTCGAGCCCGACCTCACCGAGTTCATCATTGCGAAGAGCCGCAACGGACCGACCGGAACGGTAAAACTCCGCTTCTTAAAAGAGCATACCCTCTTCGTCCCCTACGGCGACGGCGGCCACTTTTCGACGCCGTAATTCCTCGACTGCGCGCGGCGCGGCTGAGCCGCGCTCCGCTCGGAATGACCCGCATTTGTCACGCTGAGCGGAGGGCGCAGCCCGTAGTCGAAGCGCGCGGCGCCCGGTCGCACGGAGCCGTCGAAGCGGCCGGCTATACCGTCGGGAGCGGGTGCGCCATTTCATGCAACTCGGGGTCGCCGATGCCGTGGCGTAGATACGACCGCGAAAGGTGGACGTACTCGTCGGTCGCGTGATCGACCCAGCCGGCGGCGACGCCGGTAAGTTGTTTTTTGACGACGGCCGGCGAGCCCGCGACGAGCGTCTCGGGCGGCACGACGAAGTTCGGCGAGACGACGCTACCCGCCGCGACGAACGCCCGTCGTCCGACGACTGCGCCGTTGAGCACGACCGCACGGGTGCCGACGAGCGCGCCGTCTTCGATCGTGCAGTCCTCGAGGATCGCGCCGTGACCGACGGTGACGTTCGGTCCGACGATCGTCTGGCAGTCCGTCGAGACGTGCAGGACCGAATTGTCTTGCACGTTCGCGCGCGGGCCGACGCGGATCGGGCCGTTGTCGGCGCGTATGACGACGCCGAACCAGATGCTCGCGTGTTCTTCGACGATCACGTCGCCGATGAGCACGGCGGTGGGCGCGACGAACGCGGACGGGTGCACGTCGGGCGTCTTGCCTCGGTATTCGATGAACATGGGCGCTCCAAGTCGAATCGGCGGAACGTGGCCTTTCGTAGCGACCTGCGGTCTCACCCGTGAGCGGGCACCGGCACAAGACACCTTTGCGCGGAACGAAAGCGATTCCGCGCCCGCAAGCGGGCAACGGCGACTACGCCGAGGTCAACTACCGGTACGCCGGGCAAGTCGGACACATCCACGAGGTCGTGACGATCGGCGGCAGAGAACTTGCGAAGGTCGGCTTCGACGACCGCAAGATCGTCTATTACCTGCTCGCGGATCTG
>CAZZUZ010000313.1:0-3556 GCA_964657315.1 Vulcanimicrobiota bacterium | reverse complement strand
CACGTATTGAAGATCACGGCTCGGCGAGTTCCGCCGCGATGAGGTTCGCGAGCCGCGCGTTCGCGCGCGCGGTGAGATGGTCGTTGTCGATGAAATCCTCGACACGGAACGCTCGGTCGAGATCGACGACGCGAACGCCGCGGCGCTCGAGCAGCGTCCGGACGTAGGCGAGGTTGCGCGCGTACTGCGGGTTGTCGACGTACTCGTGCAAGAGCGCGTGGTTGGTCGGCGTGAGGATCGCGATTGCGGGAATGCGCTGCGCGCGCAGAAGCGCCGCGCCGCGCTCGAGAAAGTGTACGGACACGTTGCGTTCGTCGAGCGGCGTGAGGTCGTAGGTGCCCTCGAAACGTTCCGGCGCCGGCTTATGGGCGAGCGCGGCGCGGGTGCTCGCGCCCGTCAGGCGCCGTAGTAGCGCCGCGAGCGCGTGCGCCGCGTCGACGTCGCCGAAGAGCGCTTCGCGCACGTCCGACCGCATAGCATAGAGCTGCCAGACGCTGCAGACCGCGTCATCGAGCGCGGCCTCCGCAGTGCGCCCCGGCCTCGCGTTGGCGAACAGGGCGGCGTCGGCCGGACTCACACGGTCCGAGATCAGGGTCAGCACCGACGGGCGGACCGTCGCGTAGGCGCCGTCCGACGCGTTGAACGTCTTCTCATTGACGTTGAAGACGACGCGTCGCGGCTCGACTCTCGCGAGCTTCAGCGCTTCGAGCATCGCGTACGTGTTGACCGGGCTTCCGCCTTCGTACGCGAGATTGACGGCGTCGATGCCGCGGTCGCGAAGCAGCGAGACCGCCGTTTGAGATGGCGCGAGATCGTAGCCCCAGAGCACCGAGTCTCCGAGCACCACCGTCGCGGGCGTCGCATCGTGTAGTCGGGCGAGCGTGTAGCGCAGGAATGCAGGCGAGAAGTTGTCATCGAGCCGTGCGGGGGGCGCGAGCCTCGCGAGAAAGATCCGGTCGCTCGCCGCGACGAGCACGGTGAAGACGAGGAACGTCAGCGCGAGCGAGCGCAGCGCGGCCACGAATCAAAAATCCGTGTAGATGAACCGCGATTCGCTCGACGGGCCGAGGACGACGATCGCGATCGCGATGAGAAAGAGTACCGTGCCGAGCACCGCCGGCGTTGCGAGCCGGGATCCGGCGAGACGGTAGAGCGGGTCGCTTCGCAAGACGTCGCCCGCAGCTCGGGCTCCGGGGACGGGATCGTTCTGGGGGTCGCTCATCGCCCGCACGGGTTCTCCGTCGAGGCGCCTTTCCCGCACGGTCCGCGGCTACGATGAAGCGGCCTCCGGTGCCGCGAAGGCCGCGGATGTGAACGCTACAGTCAACGGGGCCGCGCGTACCGTGCGCGACGGAGCGACGGTCGCCGAACTCCTGGCCGAACTCGATCTTGGAACCGAGGGCATCGCGGTGGCGGTTGACGGACGTGTCGTGCGCCGCGCGACGTACGCCGCTCACACGCTGCAGGACGGCGATACCGTCGAAATCATCCGCGCGGTCGCGGGAGGCTAGCAAACATGGACTCGGACACCTTACGCATCGGAGATCTCGAACTCGCATCGCGCCTGATCGTCGGGACGGGCAAGTATCCCTCGCTCGACGTGATGCAGGGCGCTCACGCGGCCAGCGGCACCTCGATGGTGACGGTCGCGATCCGACGCATCAATCTCGACGATCGCAGCGGCAAGACGCTGCTCGATTACGTCGACCGTTCGAAGTACGCGATTCTGCCGAACACGGCCGGCTGCACGACCGCGAAAGACGCGGTGCTCACGGCACAACTCGCACGCGAGTTGCTCGGCACGAATCTGATCAAGCTCGAAGTGATCGGCGACATGGAGACGCTCTATCCCGACACGGCCGAGACGATCGCCGCGGCGACCGAACTCGTTCGCGACGGCTTCACGGTCTTGCCCTACATCGTCGACGATCCGACCGCGTGCAAGCGGCTCGAAGACGCCGGCTGCGCGGCGGTCATGCCGCTGGGCGCGCCGATCGGCAGCGGTCTCGGCATCTGCAATCGCTATTCGATTTCGATCATCAAAGAGCGAGCGAAGATACCGGTCATCGTGGACGCGGGGGTGGGCACCGCCTCCGACGCCGCGATCGCGATGGAACTCGGCGTCGACGCCGTGCTCATGAACACCGGAATCGCCGCGGCGCGCGACCCGATCGCGATGGCGCACGCCATGCGGCTCGCGGTCGAAGCGGGCCGGATCGCCTATCGCGCCGGCCGGATGCCCAAAAAGTTGTACGCAAGCGCATCGAGCCCGATGCACGACCTGATCGGATCGCAGCAATGAGCCTCCCCGCAGAGATATCCGTCGCCGAACTCAAGCGCATGCACGATGCGAACCAGACGTTCACGCTCATCGACGTACGCGAAGACGACGAGCTCGAAACGGCAAAGCTCGATTTCGCCAAACACATCCGCATGAGCGAGATCCCGGCACGCGCGGGCGAAGTCGACAAGGACGCCGACATCGTCGTGATGTGTCACGGCGGCAGCCGCAGCGGGCGTGTCGCGAAATATCTTCGCGAGAACGGCTATTCGAGCGTCGCAAATCTCGCAGGGGGCATCGACGCTTGGTCGACGCAGATCGACCCGAACGTTCCGACCTACTAGCTGCGGAAGCCGATCGAGCGCAAGACGTCCTGGAATAGCGAAGACTTGCGCTTGTGGGGTTCGACGTCGGGTTCGGGCTCGGGTTCCGGCGCGGTCTGCGCTTCCGCGATCTTGCGAACGGCCGTACGCGCTCGCTCCTCGATCTCTTCGGGCGTGAGGTCGACGCGCTGTGCCTCATCGGCGAGCGCCGAATTCCAGTCGTTCTGTTCTTGCCATGCGAGCGAGGCCGCGCGCGCGCGCTCTTCCTGTTTCTCGATGAGAAGGCGCCGCTCGAGCTCCTCCTGCTCGTCCGTCGCCGACCAGCACTTGCGCTGCTCTTCGAGCGCGAGCTGCGCGAGACGGTCGCGCTCTTCTCGGTGCGCGATGGCCGCTAGGCGGTCGCGTTCTTCGCGTTCCGCAAGTTCTGCGAGCCGGGCGCGCTCTTCGCGTTCCGCGGCTGCGAGATGCCCGCGTTCGGCCGCGTCTACGACCTCGCCGTCCCGTGCGTCGATGGTCTGCGGTTCCGGCGGGGCGGCCGTATCGCGCGGCACGGCGCCGGCGGTGCCGGCTCCGGCCAGCGTCCACGAGATGTCCGTTTTGCCGAGCACGCGCGCGGGCCGCGCCGAGCCGTAGGTAGCCGCCGAGCGCAGTTGCTCGCTCGAATCGAGACTGCTCGAGTCAGACATGGTGCCCCGTATCTTCGCAATCGGGCACGTCCGGACCCGGTAGGGCTCGTGCGCCGCGGCCGCGCACATCGATCGGGCAATGCAGAGCAGAATCGCGCAAGTCCCCGCCAAAGATGCGTCCTTCGAGATCGCCGAAATCGAGCTTTCCGATCCGGGACCGGGCCAAGCGCTGGTCGCGATCGAGGCGTGCGGCGTCTGTCACAGCGATTCGCTCACGGTCAATAACGCCTTCGGCAACATCTCGTATCCGCGGGCGCCCGGCCACG
>CAZZUZ010000312.1:0-3604 GCA_964657315.1 Vulcanimicrobiota bacterium | reverse complement strand
CGTTCGCGGCCCATCGCGGAGATGAAGTCGCGAATCGCTTCCTTCGCAACGACGTCGAGGCCGATCGTCGGTTCGTCGAGGTACACCACCGCGGGCTCGTGCAGCAACGCGGCCGCGAAGTCGCCGCGCATCCGTTCGCCGAGCGAAAGTTGACGCACGGGCGTCGACATGAAGCGTTCGAGATCGAGCAGCTCCGAAAACGTCGCGAGGTTCTCGCGGAACCGGTCGCGCGGAATATCGTAGATCGAACGCAGCAGTTCGAACGATTCGCGCAGCGGCAGATCCCAATACAGCTGGCTGCGCTGACCGAAGACCACGCCGATGTTCTGCGCGTTCTCTCGGCGATGCTTGTGCGGTTCGATGCCGGCCACGCGCACTTCGCCCGACGTCGGCACGAGTATGCCCGTGAGCATCTTGATCGTCGTCGACTTGCCCGCGCCGTTGGGCCCGATGTAGCCGACGAGCTCGCCTGCTTCCAAAGAAAAGCTGACGTCGTCGACGGCGACCGCTTCTTCGTATTCGCGTGAAAACAGTGCTTTGAACGCACCGCCGAGTCCCGGATCGCGCTTGATCGATCGGAAGACTTTACGCAGGCTTGACGTTTCTACAATGGCCATGAAATCGAAGGGGTCGTTCGCGCGATTGCGGAACTTTCCGTCAGTCGAGAGCGTTTACGCTACGAGCGCGTTGCATTTGCAGCCGGTCGATTCTGAAAAAGTATTGGGGGTGAGTACACATGGCCGCTAAGAAGAAAACCGCGAAGAAGAAGTCGGGAGCAAAGAAAAAGAAGTAAATCTTTTTCCAAATCCGAGATTCATTCGTCTTTATACCAAAAACGCGGCCGGCAACGGTCGCGTTTTTTTCGAAGTCCTGCGGCGATAGAGATGCACACGATCGTTCAATTCACCGACACACACGTCGGCGCACCCGGCAAACTCCATTTCGGTCACGCTTCCGCGCGGTATCTGCGCGACGCGATCGCCGCGGTCGCGCTCCTGCCCGTGACTCCGCTGTGCGCGCTCGTGACGGGCGATCTCGTCGACTTCGGTACGCGTGCGGAATACGAAAACTTCGTCGCGGTCGCGGATACGCTCGAAATCCCCTACTTCGCGATCCCGGGCAATCATGACGACCGCGACGTGATGCGTGAGGTGCTGCCGCCGCGAGCGTTCGCGGGCGAACGGGGCGCGCGCGTCCGGTTCGTCATCGACGACTTCCCCGTGCGCATCGTCGCACTCGACGGCAATCTCGAACGACCCAATCCCGGCGCGAGGCTCTCCGCGGACGATCTCGATTGGCTCGACGGGACGCTCGCGCGCGGCCGCGACCGGCCGACCATCGTCGCCGTCCATCAGCCGCCGTTCTCGAGCGGCCTCTGGTACCTCGACGCGTTCGCGTTTCGCGGCGCGAACGCGTTGCGGCGCATCCTCGCGCGCCATCCGCAAGTCGGCCGCGTGATCGGCGGCCACATCCATCACGTGATGCAGGCGCCGTGGGAACACGCGCTCGCGATGACGGCGCCGAGTACGCTCCCGCAGCGCATCCCGCTGTTGCTCGCCAAAGGCAAGCTCGCGGGCGTGCTCGAACAGCGCGCGGGCTTCGCGGTTCACGGCTACGACGATGCGGCCGGCACGTTCTCGACCGTCATCTACCGCCGTACGGACGCGGGCGGGTACGCGCCGGCTTAGCTCACCGCGTGCCGGACGAAGGCCGCGAACGCTTCGAAGTTCTCGCTCGCCCCTTGCGGATCGCGATCGTCGCGCAGCGTCGCGGCGCCGTGCACCCCGGCCTTGGGGACGTAGCGCTTCTTGTCCGTGGAGCCGACCGCGTCGAAGATGGCTTTCGCATTGCCGAGTTCCTCGGGCGATACGCCCGAGTCGACGAACACCGGCACGCGGACCTTGCGCGCGGCGGCTCGCACGATCGTACGATCGGGAAAATACTCGGATGGCGAAAATGCCGCAACGCCGGCGAGGTCGTGCGGATGTTTGGCCGCGAGCAGAAACACGAGCGCGGCCGTATAGCTGCTGCCCACGGCGACGATCTTCGAATTGGGATGGGTCGATTTTGCCCAGGCGAGCGCGGCTTCCAAATCGGGCAGCGCGTCCTGCATCGAGACCGTCTTGCCGATTTCGGCGGCCGTTCGATTGGGGCCGAACATCAGACCGCCGGAACGCTGATTGATCGCGATCGAAGTGAAGCCGAGCGTCGCGAGGCGCGGCCCGAGCGGCGCGTATTCTCCGGCACCCGAGCCCGCCTGATGGAACAGCAACAGCACCGGGGCGTTGGGCGAATACGATTCGTAGACGCTCCCGTAGACCTTGACGCCGTCTCGCGCGGTAAGCGCGACCGGAGACGCAGTGGGCACGTCCGGCTTCGGAACCAGTCCGAGACCGGCAGCGAGCACCAGTATGGAAAGGGCGTTGGGAAGCATCGCGCTCGGCTTCGCCCCCGCGGGCGGGCTATCCGGCGAGACGCCGAAACCCGCCGTATGTCAGCATCGGAAGTCACCATCGCGCCGGAAGCGCTCGTGCAGCGCGGCATCGACGCCTACAACGCTCACGACGCCCGCGCGTTTGCGGCCGTCTACGCGGCCGACCTGCAGCTCAGCGATCTGGGCGGCGACCTCTACTGCGCGGGCCGCGACGCGCTCGAAGAGCGGTACGCGCTGCTCTTCAAGAACGCGCCGGACGTTCACGTCGAGATCGTCAAGCGCATCGTCGTCGGCAACGTCGTGATCGACGAAGAGCGCATCAGCGGCACGCCGAGCGGCCGCGACGCGCACGTCGGCGTGATCTACGAGATCGCGGACGGCGAGATCGCGAAGGTTTGGGTCACCCGGTAACTATTCGCTATAGTCGACGGTGAAGACGTACGAGCCCGCGATCGCACGGCACCCATCGCCGGCCGCTTCGTACGTCGAACGCCGCGCGGCTTCTACGGCGGCACCGTCGAGCGCGGCGTTTCCGCTGGAGACGTAAACGCTTGCGGAGATCACCGCGCCCGTGGGAGCGAGATCCACGCGGACCTGGACGCGGCCGAGCGCGCCTTCTTCCGCCGCGATCGCCGGACGCTCGGGCGTCACCGCATCGACGACGCGCGCGTCGTGCGCCTTACCCGGACAAGCCGGTTCCGTCGCGGCCGCAGTCGCGTCGGAGGACGGCGAAGGCACGGACGGATCGCCGGGCGGTTCGGCTGGTGAATGATAACCGGTGCCGGGCGGCCCGGATTGCGGGTCGCGAGCCGGCGGTCCGGCGCCGCGCGCGACCGCTCGGGCTCCACCCTCGCGTGAGGAGTTCTGCGACACGGCGCGGGCGTGCGGCGGCGCAATCGCGTCGGCGTGGCGCGGTAGGCTCGCGAGGGGCGGTTGCGTCGCGCGTACGAGTGGCGGCGGGGTAAATCGCGGCAGCGGCTTCGGCGTGGACGGCGGCGGCGCGACCGGACGCGGCGTCGACGCGTAGCTAATGCTGATTATCTTGGGTAACGGCGCGGGGCGGGCGGTCGCGGCGACGCGCAAGAACGGCAGCGCGGCGAGATGGATCGCGACCGACGCGCCCAGGGCGATCGCGAGAATGCGGCCGCGTTTGCGGCGCGGACGATGCCG
>CAZZUZ010000311.1:0-3642 GCA_964657315.1 Vulcanimicrobiota bacterium | reverse complement strand
GGTTCGACGGCGCGCGCGGCTCGCAACTCGAGACGTACGCGCGGCGCATGATCGTCGGCGCGATGCTCAACGGGCTGCGCCGCCGCGATCCGGTGTCCGAACGGACTCGCCGCGTCTTGCGGCGCGCGGACGCGCGCCGTTACCAACTGGCGCAGACGTTGGGGACGATGCCGACACAAGCGATGCTCGAGCGCGAAGATCCGCTGCTGCAGCGCGCGCGAACGTCGGCCTACCGTCACGCCGCGCTCTCGCTCGACGCTCCGCTGCCGGGCGGCTTCGATCCCCTCGCCGACTGGTCGCGCGAGCCCGCCGCACGCGCGGCGGAGCGCGCCAAGTCGCAAGCGTTGCGCGAAGCGCTCGCGCTCTTGCCCGAGCGCCAACGACGCATCCTGGCGCTGCATTACGGCGACGAAACGGTGTCGCTGCACGCGATCGGGCGCACGCTCGCGGTCTCTCCGCAACGCGTGTCGCAACTGCATCTCGTGGCGCTGGCCAGGCTGCGCAAAGTGCTGCCCGCACCGTGAGCCGCGTAAGCGGCGACGTCGATCCGAACGTGATCGCGCCGCCGGCGCTCGCGGGCGGGCAACCCGCCAATCTCGTCGCCGCGATCGCGTTCGATCCCGACGATCGCTATGGCGGAAACGCGCTACCCAACGATCATCCGCGCTGGATGAAGGATACGCTCTCGATCTCGCAGCGCGCGCGGGCGCTGCTGCAAAAGATGAAGCCGGTCGTCATGCGGGTCATCACCGCGTGGGACCATCGCGTCCGGCACATCACGATCTCCGGGAGAACCCTCAAAGTCGATGCGAGCGGTTCTTACCGTTTCGACTGATCGATTCGGAGGGCGATTGTGTCGGGTGCGCCGTAGTCCCGACGCATGCGCTCATTCAAGCTCACCACGTTCTGCGTTCTCTCCGCGCTGCTCTTTTCCGCATGCAGCGGCAGCGGTTCGTCGACGTCGCCCGCCGTCAACATCTCGGGCAACTACTCCGGGACGGCGAACGACAGCGCGAGCGGAACTGTCGATCTGTCGTTCTCGATCTCGCAAGACGGCTCCAGCCTCACCGGCAACTTCACCGAGGCCACGACGTCGGGTACGATCGTCGCAGCGGGCACGCTGACGGGAACGCTCGCCGGCAAGACGGTCACGGCGACGGTGACGCCGACGGGCTCGACCTGCCCGCTCGCCATCACGGCTGCGACGGCCGACAACGGGAATTCGATTTCGGGCAGTTACACCGCGACCGGCTGCAGCGCGAGCGATACGGGAACGTTTACGGTCACGCGCTGAGCGTCAGAGCGCGCCGAGCACGGCTTCGATGAGACGCGCGACGCGTTCGGCGCCGTCCTTCGAGGCGGCGAGGACGTCCTCGTGCGAGAGATCGGTCGCGGGGCCCGCGACGTTCGTGATCAGCGACAAGCCGAGAACGTCGAGACCGAGCGCGCGCGCGGCGATCGTTTCCAGCACGGTCGACATGCCGACGGCATCCGCGCCCATGCGCCGGAACGCTTCGCATTCGGCGGGCGTTTCGTACTGCGGTCCGCGCACGCCGAGGTAGACGCCCTCGCGCAGCGCGATCGTGTCCGCGCGTTCGCGCGCGATCGACCGCAGATGGGGTGCGTAGGCATCGGTCATGTTGACGAAGGGCGACTTCGCGGTCGCCGCATTGGGCGAAACGCCCGTGAAATTGATGTGATCGCGGATGAGCATGATGTCCCCGCGCTTGAAGTCCGCGCTCAGCGCGCCTGCGGCGTTGGTGAGGACGATCGTACGCGCGCCCGCCGCCGCGGCCAATTCGACGAAATACGAAACGTCGGACGGCGCGTGACCTTGGTAGAGATGCGCTCGGCCGCCAAAGGCCACTACGCGTTTGCCGGCCCACGTACCCGCGTACGCGACGCCGGGATGGCCCGGAACGTCGGCCCTCGGCGCGTCGAGCTTTTTATAGCCGATCGCACTTCCCTCGATGCGCGCCGGAATCGCACTGCTCAGTCCGCTGCCGAGCACGATCGCCACCTGCACCTCGCCACCCGCGCGCCGGACGATGCGCTCGGCGGCCCGGGCGAGGCCCTTGCGGCTAGACGTGGCTCGCCTCCGCGTTGCCGGCGGATAGCAAATTCGTGCCGTCCATCGCCGCCGGGACGCCGATGCCCAGGAGCGGCAGCAGCGTCGGCGAGATGTCGCCGAGCTTTCCGTTCGCGAGCGAGCCCAGGTGCGGCTCCCGTGCGACCAGCACGAACGGCACGGGATTGGTCGTGTGCGCGGTCAGCGGATTGCCTTTGGCGTCGAGCTTTTCTTCGGCGTTGCCGTGATCGGCCGTGATCGCCATGATGCCGTCCGCGTCGAGCACCGCTTGCTCGAGACGTCCGAGCGTGACGTCGAGCGTTTCGACGCTCGAGATTGTGGCATCGAATACGCCCGTATGACCCACCATATCGGCGTTGGCGTAATTGACGACGACGATATCGTGTAGTTTTTCGCGGATGTCTTCGATGACGGCCGCAGTGATCTCGCCGGCACGCATCTCCGGCGCCAGATCGTAGGTCGCGACGGAGCGATTCGAAGCGACGAGCACGCGGTCTTCGCCGGGCAGTACCTCTTCGCGGCCGCCGTTGAAGAAATACGTGACGTGCGCGTACTTTTCGGTCTCCGCAACGCGCACTTGCGTCAGGCCGGCGGCCGATACCGCGTCGCCGAACGTATCGTGTTGCGGACGCGGTCCGAAGAGCACGGGGTTGCTCATGTCTTCTTCGTACTTGGTCATCGTCGCGAACAGCAGATGCGCGTATTTCTCGACCGGGAACGCGGAAAACGCGGCCTGCGTGAACGCGAGCGTCATCTGGCGCGCGCGGTCGGGCCGAAAGTTGAAGAAGATCACGGCGTCGCCGTCGGCGATCGGACGCGCGTCCCCGACGATCGTGGGCTTGACGAACTCGTCGGTTTCGCCGCGCGCGTACGCGGCGGCGAGCGCCTCGCTCGCGGTGGCCGCATGAAATTCGGCTTTGCCGCGCGCGAGCGCGTCGTACGCGAGCTGCGTACGCTCCCAGCGCTTGTCGCGATCCATCGCGTAAAAGCGGCCCATCAGCGTCGCGATCGCGCCCGGCGCGCCGGTCTTCGCGAGGTGCGCTTCGAGCGCGTCGAGGTACCTCTGCATCGACGACGGCGGCACGTCGCGTCCGTCGCCGAACGGATGCACGGCGATCTTCGCACCTGCGGACGTCGCGGCGTCGATCAGCGCGAAGAGATGCTCGATCGAACTGTGCACGCTGCCGTCGGAAAGTAAACCCATGAAGTGAAGCGTGCCGCCGCCCGCCTTCACGCGATCGATGCATGCCGCGAGCGTCGCGTTCTTCGCGAACGATTCGTCGGCGAGCGATTCGTTGATGATCACCACACCCTGCGGTACCGTACGTCCGCTGCCGATATTCAGATGGCCGACTTCGCTGTTGCCCATCACGCCCGCGGGCAGGCCCACGGGCTCGCCGCTCGCTTCGAGCTCTGCGTGTGGATACGACGCGAGGATGTGATCCCAGGTCGGCGTGTCGGCCGTCGCGATCGCGTTACCGTAGCGTTCTTCGCGCGTACCCCAGCCGTCGAGAATGACGAGGACGAGCGGGCCCTTGCGCGCGCGTGCGTTC
>CAZZUZ010000310.1:0-3642 GCA_964657315.1 Vulcanimicrobiota bacterium | reverse complement strand
CGCCTTCCGATGTTCACGCTTCGAAGAGCGCTTAGACTTTCTCGATTTGATAGAACTCGAGTTCGACCGGCGTCTCCCGTCCGAAGATCGAGATGAGCGCCCGGACCTTTTCCTTCTCCGGCTGAATCTCGTCGACGATTCCGGTGAAGTCGAAGAACGGGCCGCTCGTGACTTTGACGCGGTCGCCCTTGGCGAAGTCGATCTTGAGCTTGGGCGTCTCGATGCCCATCTGCTTGAGGATCGTCTTGACTTCTTTTTCTTGCAAGGCCACGGGTTTTTCGCCCGCGCCCGGCGAGCCGACGAAGCCGGTCACGCCCGAGGTGTTCCGCACGACGTACCACGACTGATCGTCCATGTCCATCTCGACGAGCACGTAGCCCGGGAAGACTTTCTTCGGAGTGATCTTGCGCTTGCCGTCCTTGAACTCGACTTCGTCTTCCATCGGCACGAGCACACGGAAAATCTTCTCCGACATCGCCATCGAGTGGATGCGGCGTTCGAGATTCGCTTTGACCTTGTTTTCGTATCCCGAGTACGTGTGGATGACGTACCACTTGCGGCGCTCGTCTTTTTTCGAGACCCCCGCGAGTGGGTTGGTCACCGGTTCGTCCGGGATGACGTTTTCGGTATCGTTCATGTTCTAGCGGTGGGTCGCCAATCCGAAAAGAAAGCCGAAGAGCTGATCGGCGACGTAGGTGAAGAGTCCGATCGACACGACGAGTCCGATCGTCAGGACCGTGGCCGAGACCCATTCGGGGCGCGTCGGCCAGGTGACGCGGCGCATTTCGTTCGCGATGTCACGGATGAAGCGCTCGGCGCTCTGCTGCCGCGCGGCGCGGTCCGGTGCGGGCGTCTGCGGCTTGCGCGGCTGCGCACCAGGGCGCGTCGTCGTCGTTCCACTTCCACCGGTTGGCCTATTCATGACTGCGGCAACTCCTTGAGAACATGCTTCCCATACTAGCGGGAATCAGCTCCCGTCGACGATCTGACCCGAATCCGGCGTCCGGATCCGTTGACTGGCGGGACGTTCCCGCGAAAGAGATGGCAGGGCGGACAGGACTCGAACCTGCAACCGACGGTTTTGGAGACCGCAACTCTACCAATTGAGCTACCACCCTAGATTATCCGAACGTCTGCCCGTCAAATCCGACACGTCGATGCGGGTCTCGGAGCGGCGGGGAACCGTGTCGGGAGTTCTTCGGCGTGGGCGAGGTTAAGCCCGCGCGAATACGCGGCGAATTATTTGGTTTCGCGGTGGGCGCGGTGACAGCGGCAGTGACGGCAATACTTGGAAAGTTCCAGGCGGTCCGTGTTGTGCTGCTTGTTCTTCTGCGTGTTGTAGTTGCGGCGCTTGCACTCTTGGCAGGCCAGCACGACCATAACCCGATTCTCTTTTTTGGCCATTCTCTCGTTCTCTCGGTCGGTCCGACATAAAAAAGACGGACACGCGGTCCGTTCCGCCCCCGACTATAACACAGGGGCTCGCTCGAGGCAACGGGCGAAACGGCCCACGAGATGCCGCTGGAAAACGACGCTTCCTACGAGTGTCCGAGTTGCTTCGAGCAAGGTTTCGTGGGTGTGGATCCCGCCGGCGGGCGACGGCAGCGATTCGTGGAGGACTGCCCCGTTTGCTGCCGTCCGATCGAATTCGTCATCGCGATCGATCGAGACGGCGACGCCATCGTGGAGAGCGTCGAGCTCGCCGAATAGGGAGTAGCGACCAAAGTGCGCTCGGGCGGAATTGAACCGCCAACCTCGGCCTTAGGAGTGCCTTGCTCTATCCAATTGAGCTACGAGCGCGCGACTGCGGGATTTCGCACGCGCGACGCGTGCCGCCTGTGACGTCGATCGCACCACTGCCACGGCGGAAAGCGGCCGGCAGGATTTGCACTGGCAAACCTGTCAGTATCCGTCAGGCGCTACCGCGCCGGTCTCTTGCGGATCCTTAGAACGGCGGAACCCCTTCCGCCGTTTTCGACTTTCATGGGGCAGGACCGTCGCCGCTTTTTGGTCGACAAATCGTGTCGGTTGCGGCGCATCTCTACCGGCCGCGAAGAACGTCAGGAGAACGACTTTGGATCTCGCGCAGCGAGCGATACCGCCGATGAGCGCAGCGCCGAGCGATTTTTCGCTCGAACGCGATTTACCGTCCGGATTTGCGGACTTCTACGAGAAGCTGCACGAAAAATACACGCCGCGTCAGGTCGCGTTCGTCCAATCGCGCAAACGCGTGCTCGCGGCTTCGCAAGCCGGCAGGCTGCCCGACTATCTGCCGCCGTCGGAAGCGACGACGACGGAGTGGAAGATCCAATTGCCGGCGTGGGCGACGGATCAGCGCAATCAGATGACGGGTCCGGCGGACGAGGCCGATCTCTGCGTCAAGATGCTCAACTCCGGTGCACCGGGCGTCATGCTCGACCTCGAAGATTCGATGGCGAACGAATTCGACCATACGCTCGCGGGTATCGAGAACGTCCTCGCCGCGCTGTATGGCGAACTCTCGTACGAGGACAAGAAACGCGGCGGAACGGTCGGCATCAAGAAATCGAAGACCGTGACCTTCACGCGCGTTCGCGGGCTGCACCTGCATCAAGCGGGCCTCTATGCGGAGCCGACGTCGGCCTCACTCTTCGACCTCGCGCTGCTGGTTTACAAGGTCGACCTTTCGAAGCTCAAGCATCCGCTGTGCATCTACATTCCGAAGTCGGAATCGGCCGACGAGGCACTCTGGTGGCGCGACGTCTTTCAAGAATTGGCGGCGTTCAAGGGCGTTGCTAACGATTACATCAAGTGCATGGCGCTGTGCGAAGCGCACCCGTTCGCCTTTCAGCTCGAGGAATTTGCGTACAATCTCCGCGAGCATCTGCTCGGCATCAACCTCGGCCGTTGGGACTACATGGCGAGCCTCATCCACTTCAACCTCAACGATCCGAAGTGGGTGCTTCCGGATCGCAATACGATCCCGCACGACGTACCGTTCTTTCAAAACCTGCGTACGCTCATTCCGTCGATCACGCACAAACACGGCATGCTCGCCATCGGCGGCATGACGGCGCTCTATCCGAGCCGCGAAGACGCCGAGCTCAACGAGCGCGCGCTCGCGGTGCTCGCGCAAGATAAAAAGAATGAAGCCACCTGCGGCATGGACGGCGCGTGGACCGGCCATCCCGACCAGAATGCGATTGCGGTAGCACAATTTCCCGAGCCCAACCAGCTCGCGAATTATAAGCCGGGCTTCGAAGCACACCCGGATATGCGTCCCTCGGTCGTCGGCGTCGGCAAAACGTCCGAAGACGGCACGCGCGCCGCAGTCCGCACCACGATCCGTTATCGCAACGGTTACATCAACGGTAAAGGCGCGAGCCTGCTCGACGGCTACATGGAAGATCTCGCGACCGACCGCATCTATCGGCTGATGGTGGCCCAGCGCATCAAGCACGGCGTCACGACGGCCGATGCGGTGAGCAAGATCTTCGACGAAGAAGTCGAGAAGCTCATCGAACTCAAGAAAGACATCGGAACGCCGGAGACGTTACGCGAGGCGCGTAAGCAGGCCGAGGAGATGATCTCCATCGGCGCATTCGACCCCGTCTAGCCTTGTAAAGCGACCGGTGACAAAAATGAGCCGGCCGTCGCTCGCTG
>CAZZUZ010000309.1:0-3646 GCA_964657315.1 Vulcanimicrobiota bacterium | reverse complement strand
CTCGGTCGACGTGATCGCGTCGATGAGCCGGCTGCCGCCGTTCCGCGAGAGGATGCGTTCGGGCAGCCACGGCAGCTGGAACACGGCGACGTAGTACGAGCGCAGCCATTGACGCCACGTCGTTCGTAACACGCTAGCGTAGACTGCGGGATGGGGCACGTTGATGATGACAAGTCTTTGTAATGGCCGCGTCGCGCGCATCGCGAAGTACCACGCGACCATCGCGCCCCAGTCGTGCGCGACGATCGTCACCTCGCGCGCGCCGGAAACGTCGATCAACGCCGCGACGTCCTCGACGAGGCGGTCGACGTGATAGGCCGCGACGCCACCCGGCCGCGACGTCTTGCCGTAGCCGCGTTGATTGGGCGCCCACACGCGATACCCGAGCCCGACGAGCGTATCGATGTGATGCCGCCAGAGCTCGGCGTGTTCCGGGAAGCCGTGCAGGCAGAGTGCGAGCCGGTCGCCTTCGCCCGCTTCGAGCACCTCGAACGCGAGGCCGTTCGCGAGAACGGTGACGTACGCCGCGTCCTCCGAGGCGCTCACGATTCCACCGACGAGAGCGCTTCCCACTTGGCGAATGCGGCTTCGGAGGCCGCGCGTGCGGCCGCGAGCTTCGATTCGAGTTCGGCGAGCGCTTTGCGGTCGTCGTAGATCTTCGGATCGGCGAAAGCGGCTTCGAGCAGCCGTAGCTCTTCGTCGCGTTTGGCGGCTTCGCGTTCGCTCGTCGCGAGTTCGCGCGCGGCTTTGTCGCGGCGCTGCCGCGCGTCGCGCTCGAGCTGCGCGGTCCCGACGGCTTTGGGAGCCGACGCCGCGGCGGCCTTCGCCGCTTTGGCGGCCTTGACCGCGATCGGCGAACTCTCGATCTTCTCCCGCATCTTTTCGAAACGCTCGTAGCCGCCCTCGATCACCCGCGCGTGACCATTATCGATCACCATCACCTTTTCGCAGAGACGGCGTAGTAGATAGCGATCGTGCGAGACGACGACCATCGCGCCGCCGTAGGCGTCGAGCACGCTCTCGAGCGCCTCGCGGCTCGGGATGTCGAGGTCGTTGGTCGGTTCGTCCAGGAAGAGCACGTCCGCGGATTTGGCCATCAGCCGCGCGAGCATGATGCGGCGGCGTTCGCCGCCCGAAAATGCTTCGACGGGTTTGTCGCCCGAATCGCCGCCGAGACCCATGCGGCCGAGCAGGTTGCGGGCCATCTCGTCCGTCACCGCGTGGCCATCTTGAACGGCCTCGACCGCCGTACGGCCGGCGCCCAGATCGTCCGAACTCTCTTGCGAAAAATATGCGGTCTTGACGCCCGCCATCACGTCGACGGTGCCGTCGCTCGGTTTTTGACGGCCCGCGAGAACGTTGAGCAACGTCGACTTGCCGGCGCCGTTGGGACCGACGATCGCCATGCGTTCGCCCCGCACGATCTCGAACGAGAGTTTGTCGAAGAGCGGGTGCTCGTAGGCGACGCGCAGATTCTTCGCTATCAAGGCGCGGCCGGTCGTCGCGCGGCGCGCGGCTTCGAGCTTGACGTAGATTTGCGCGCCTTCGGGCGGCGGCTCGTCGACGACTTCGAGTTTCGCGAGTTGCTTCTCCCGGCTGCGCACCGCGGCATAATTGTGCGAACCGTGCGTCTTGAGTTCGGCGACTACGGCTTTGCGACGGCGCTCTTCCTCTTTGAATTTTTCGTATTGCAGTTGCGCGAGTTCGCGGCGCGCTTTCTTCTGCTCGACGTAATCAGCATATGCTCTGCCCGGGCGCACGACGTAGCGCTCGAGCGTTCCGTTGGCCAAATCCCAGATTTCGGTCGCGACGCGATCGAGAAACGAGCGATCGTGCGAAACGATCAGCGCCGCGCGCGAATCGGCGATGAGGAATTCTTCGAGCTGCTTGACCGTCTCGAGGTCGAGATGATTGGTCGGCTCGTCGAGGATGAAGTAATCGGGATCTTCCAAGAACGTGCGCGCGAGAGCCGCCCGCGTACGCTGACCGCCCGAAAACGAGCGCGCCGGCCGGCCGAGGTCGACCTCCGCGAAGCCGAAAGTCGCGAGCACTTCGCCCGTGCGGCGATCGGCGTCGGCCGACGAATGCCGCTCGTAGGCATCGCGCGCGTCGCCGTAATCATCGAGGGCACGCTGGAGCAAATCCGGATCCTCGGCGATCGCGGGATCCTCGAGCTTCTTTTCGAGCGCGCGGACGTGATCTTCGAGTTCGAAGACGTGTTCGAACGCGCGGTCGACGATCTCGCCGAGCGTCTCCGCGTCGTCGGCGCTGGCAGCTTGATCGAGATAGCCGAGTCTCGCTTCGCGAGCGAACGCGACCCGTCCGTGATCGGGCGGCAGAAAGCCCGCGAGGATGCGCACGAGCGACGACTTGCCGGCGCCGTTCGCGCCGACGAGCCCGACTTTCGCACTGTCGGTGAGCGCGCCCGATACGCCTTCGAAAATCAATCGGGCGCCGTACGAGCGTTCGAGATCGTCGAATCGTATCCAGTCCACGGATCGTCGGTTTCGACGAAACGCTTGGCGGTGCCCGTTCGCGGGCACGACCGGAGGATGTCCGAAGGTCCGGTCCCGCATGGCGGACGGCGTTCCGCGCTCGCGGCGCTCGATCGCATCCGCCCCTCGATGTACGCACGTTCGCGTAACTTCCTCGACGGCGCCGTCACGCGTCTCTCGCCGTATCTGCGTCACGGCATCCTCACGCTCGCCGAGGTGCGCGATGCGGCGCGACTTCGGGCGCCGGCGACGCCGATCGAAAAGTTCGTGCAAGAATTGGCGTGGCGCGAATACTACGGACGCGTGCACGAAATTCTCGGCGACCGCGTCTGGGACGATCTCGAACCGTACAAGACCGGCCGCACGTCGGCCGAGTATGCGGACGAACTGCCCGAGGATATCGCCGAGGCTCGCACCGGCCTCGCGTGCATGGACGCGTTCGCTCGAGATCTGCGCGAGACGGGTTACCTGCACAACCACGCGCGCATGTGGTTCGCCGCGTACGTCGTGCACTTTCGCAACGTGCGCTGGCAGGCCGGAGCGAGTTTTTTCCTGCGGCTCCTGCTCGACGGCGATCCGGCTAGCAACAACTTATCATGGCAATGGATTGCCAGCACGTTCTCGCACAAGCCGTACGTCTTCAACCGCGCGAACCTGCAGCGCTACACGAACGACGCGTACTGCGCGAAGTGCCCGCTGCGCGAACGCGGCTGCCCGTTCGCGACCTCGTACGAACAGCTCGACGACCGCCTCTTTCCGGCGGGTCAACGCAAGGCCGAAGATTTCGAACGTCCGGACCTCCACACGGGACCGGATCCCGCGCCGGCTCCGTTCGCGGCCTCGAGCGAGACGATCGTGTGGCAACACGAAGAATCGCTCTCGCCGCACGATCCCGCACGCGCGGCCGCGCCCGGCGCACCGGCGCTCTTCGTATGGGACGAGCGCGCCCGCGAACGCGATCCGTGGACGCCGCTGCGCGTGCGATTCGTCGACGAGACGCTCGGCGAACTGGAACTCGGCGCGATCGCGCGCGGCGACGCGGTAACGGAAATCTTGCGCTTCGCGCGGGCGCACGGCGCGACGCGCGTCGCGTATACGGCTGCGGTCGATCCGCGCCTGCGCGAGATCGGCGAACGCGTGCGCGCGCAGAT
>CAZZUZ010000308.1:0-3662 GCA_964657315.1 Vulcanimicrobiota bacterium | reverse complement strand
CGTACTGCTTCATGATCTCTTCGGTCGCGCGCAGCGCTACGCGTGCGAGACGGCCGCCGATCGGAAAGGCGATTTCGTTGATCTCGACTTCGTCGAGAATGGCGAGAACGGCGTCGAACGCGCGGCCTTGATCTTTCGGGCTGTGCGCGTCGGAGCCGACCGCGATTTCGACGTTCTTTTCTTTTGCTTTGCGCAGAAGACGTACGTGCGCGGCACGAAATTTTTCGAGCTGTGCGTCGTCGCCCACGTAGTGTTTGTAGACGTAGCGCGAATTGATCTCGATCGCCACACCGCGCTGCGCGCACGCCTCGATGAAGCGGTCTTCGTAGCCCTCGAGGGTGGCATCGTCGGGCCAGTGCCCGAAGACGGCCGGTACGTAGAAATGGCCCACGATGTGCCCGGGCAGCTTCTCGATCGCCTCGAGTAGGGTCGCCATGTAGATCTCCCACACGGTCGCGGTGCCGACGGTCTCGTAAAGCTCCTTGAATTCGGGATTGTCGAAGGCCCACATCCAGTTTTCGCCGTGTGTCGGATGCGTGATGGGCAGGAAATGCACCGACCGGATCATGCCGTCGGGCTTCATGGCGTCGACGATGTTCTGTGCGTCGGGCCGGCTGCGCGGATCGTTGTCGACCTCGGCGCCGATCGAGTAGCGCATGCCGCGGCGCAGGCCTTTCGAGACGACCTCGGCGTGACCGACCTCGACGCCCGCGGTCTCCGCGGCGCCGAAGAGATCGCCCGCCTGCGCGAGTTTGAGCGCACGCCGCACGAGATTGACGGCTGCGGGATCTTCGAAGGTGAGGTAGTTCATGTGGTCGGCGACCATCATGAAACGCGGCGAACCGCGGCGGCAGGCGTGAAAGAACCAAAGGAATAGCATCCGCGCCGTATACGGAATCGGACGCTCCTCGGCGTAGGGCTTGTGTTCGCCCTTCGCGTGTCCGTGGCTATCGGGAATCGCGGCTAAGCGCGGGTCGACGGCCTGGACGGCTTCATCTCTAGGTTCCACGCTCGCCTCCGAGGCAATACAAAATGCCGCGCCTTATCATAGTTAACGAGAAGTTTCGCTTTCCAACTCGCGACGTCCCTGGGCGCGGCCGAATACGGGCGTACAACCAAAAAAAAAGCCGGCCCGAAGGCCGGCGATCAGGGTTTCTAGCTGCTCGTACTAGGTACAAGCACCTCCAATCATCGTATTGTTATAGCTTCGTTGATTACCTTCGTGCGTAACGATGATCACCTCCCTTTGCCCGGCTGTTATCCTTCAATAGTATGTCTCTGAAGGGTCCGCGGGTGTCGTATGGGAGGTTCATTAGGCGCGTTTGCGGTCGTAGCCTTCCATTTGCAAGATGCGCGCCTTCACTTCGACACCGTAGCCATAATTGTGCAGTGCGCCCGCCGCGTCGACGACGCGATGACAGGGGAAGAAGAGTGCGACCGGATTGCGCGCCATCGCTTGGCCGACGGCACGCGCGGATTGCGGATGGCCGATTTCACGAGCGATCCAACCGTACGATCGGACTTCCCCGGGCGGAATTTGCGCGGCTTTACGGAGCGCCGCCTGCTCGAACGCCGAGAGTTCCGAGATGTCGAGGCGCGAGAGATCGACCTGCCACGTTGCGAAGAAATTGTTGACGGCTTCGGCCACCCATGCCGGCGCGTCGACGGCCCGCATCGCGCGGCGCAAGCGCCTTTCCGCGCGCGAGCGGATCGTTTCGAAATCGTCGTCGCGGGCGATCGCGACGTAACTGATGGCGCTCTCGCGAAACGCGATGAAGAGATCGCCGATCGGCGACGCGACGCGCGCGAATCCGTCTTGACTCGTCGAGCGAAAACCGCCGCGAAGGGCCGCGATGTGCGCGAGGATGCGCGGCACGAGATACTGCGGCGGTTCGACTTCGGGTAGACAGTTCAGACAGAAACGGACGCCTTCGAACTGCTCGTAGACGTTGCGGCAATCTTTGCAATGCTGGAGATGCGTTTTGGCGCGATCGCTCGCGGCATCGCCGCCTTCACGATATTCGTCCCAGAGCGCTTCGACATCGGTACACCGCATTGGCTAGTCCTCGGCTGTTACGATTCGGCCCAACTGCGGGCCGAGTATTCGTCGGAGAATTCGCACCGCACGATGCACGTGCGATTTGACCGTCCCGATCGGTTGGTTGAGGATCTCCGCAATTTCGGGATGACTGCGGCCCTCGATAAATCGTAAGGTCGCTGCGGCGCGCAAGTGCATGGGCAATTGCAACAGCGCTTGCTCGACGAGCTCGACGTCCGTTCCGCGCTCGACGACCTGCTCGGGTTGCTCGGGACCTTCTTGCGTTTCGTTGAGAAGCGCATCGGGGTCGGCGAGGGAGTCGAGCGCCACGTTCGTCGGTCGCTTGGAGCGTAATCTGTTCCTCGTGACGTTTAACGTAATCGTGTACAGCCAGGGTTGCAGCCGCAGTTCCGCGCGTTGCTCTTCACTCATTTTGCCCAGCGCCCGGAACGCGCGGACGAACGCATCCTGAACGATCTCTTCGGCGTCCTCGCGATTGCCCGTCATGCGCAGCGCGAAGCCGTAGAGCCGGCGCTGGTAATCGTCGACGACCCGCTCGAAATTCTCCGGCGAGGGCAGCGAATCGGGCGATTTCGCTTCCGTCGAGGCCGCGGGCTTCGCGGAGCGCTTCTTCGGAGCTTCCGGCTGTCCGGCGAGCGAGGTCATAGGGGCGGCCTTCGCGCGAACGTCGCCGCGACCCTCAAGGAGCGTGGGTTGTTTGGACGTCGCTGGCGTCTTCGCGCGGCCGCGGTTCGTTCGCGGAGATCTTGCGCTCGTAGACGATCGTGACGGTGTCCTTCCCCGTGCGGTTCGAGACGGTGCCCGTGATCGTTACCGTCGTATCTAAAACGAGCAAGAGGCTCGAGTCCGTATCGTAGTAGGCCGTGCCGCGCATGGCGATCTTTCCTGACAGCGTTAACCCAGGTCGATCGGGTAATGCTCCTTTCATGGGACCAGCCGCCTCGAACCGGACACCGACGACATGGCGCGGACCGAAGCCTCCGTTGCCGATATGTTGAAGGTAACCATGCAAACTCGATCCCGTGAACGGCGATGGAAAATCGAACGGCACCGCTCCGTGCAGGTGCTTGAGATCGCTCAGTGTCGAGCGGTCCAGTTCGGCTGCGAAGGGCTGATTGAGGACGGTGAGATAATCGGGATCGCGATCGGCCGAGGCGACGAGTTCGCCCGAAGCCGCGAGGTCCGCGACGTAATCCCCGGAGGCGTCGGTCGATGCCGCTCCGTCGCTGCGTTTGTACGCGACGCGGGCCCGCATCCGGGTAACGCTGCCGTGGTGGCTGATCGCGAGGGTCTGCGTGCCGTCGTACGCGACCTCGCTTTTGATGTCGCCCGATCCGATCGAAAACGAATCTTTACCGGCCACGACGTACGTCTGATCCGCGCGGACGGTCGAAGCCGAGCAGCACAAGACGAGCACCACAGTAGGGCCGATCAGCGAAGCTGGCTTCATAATCGTTTAACGCACGTACCCAAAGGAGCGTTCGCACAAGCGTGCGCCGCAGGGTTTGGCCTCAACCGGAACGATGTAGGGTAAGCCGCTCATGTCACTTCGCGTCCTCACCGCCCTGCTCGCACTTCTCGTCTTCATCTCGTTCGAGATCGG
>CAZZUZ010000307.1:0-3674 GCA_964657315.1 Vulcanimicrobiota bacterium | reverse complement strand
CACGATCGATGCCGCCGGGATGGAACGGGGTGCAGCGTAAGAGTCGCCGCGCGGCGAGGTAGGACCCTCGCAGAACGCCATGCTTCAACACGGCCTCCTTCGCGTACTGCGAACACGAGGGGTAGAAACGGCAAGCCGGCGGCAAGAACGGCGACACGAGGCGGCGGTAGCCTTCGATGAGCAGCGCGAGGGCTCGCCGGGCGCTCACGAGCGGACGCCCGACGTCCGTGCGACCGCCGCCGCCACCTCGGCCGCGAGCGTTGCGTACGGCACCGCTGCGGCTTCGGGCTTCGCGACGAAGAGCATCCGGGTTGCCGGCGGCCGGTCGAGCGCGTCCAGGGCGCCGCGGATCCGGCGCCGCACCAAGTTACGGGTCACGGCTCCGCCGACGGCTTTGGAGGTGACCACGCCAATACGAACGGCGCCGTCTTTCGACGACGCCGTGTAGACCATGAAAGTCGAGAACTTCGACACACTGCCTTTACGGCGGAGAAAAGCGATCTCGCCCGCCCGGCGAAGCCGGCCGTAGCGTCGCACGCGCCTAGACGGTCAGGCGGTGACGGCCCTTTTTCCGGCGCGCCGCGAGGACCTTACGGCCGTTCTTCGTGCTCATGCGCTCCATGAAGCCGTGTACGCGCTTGCGGCGGCGATTGTGGGGTTGAAAAGTGCGTTTCACGTTACGATCGGACTCCGAAGGCCGGGGTCCGATAACCGGATCCCGCGCGAATGAGAATAGACCACTTACTATAGGCCGAGCGGACCCGGCGCGTCAACTGCTTCGCGCCGTTTTGCGAACGGTTCCCATTTTGTCCACACCTGTGCGTAACGTGTGGATTGCGATCGCGCGGAATCGCGCAAAGCCTTTCGTCATCGGCCTTTACGACCGCCGTTTGCGTGCGCAGTCCGAGTTTTCGACACTCCCGAAAGGTCCGTTTTGTCGCCTTCGAGCGCGTTCGTCCGGCCTGTGTATAAGTGCATAAGTCCGTGTACAAAATCCAGAGGAATCCGGGGGGTCCCTTCCAATCCTCGGTCCTCACTCTCGCGATTCTTTACGGTCTCTCGGCCCCCGTCTCTGCGTTTTCCGGCTCCGGCCGGTCGCGCGCGACGGGAGATCGACAAGAAACTAAGGCGGTCAACTTATGGCTCAAGCGCTCGGACAAACCGGCATCTCCAACGAACTTTGGAACGCGGCGCTCGCGACGCTGGAGCGTAAGTATTCCAAGCCCATCTTCGAGATGTGGCTCAAGCCCATGCGGCCGATCTCCATGAGCGATTCCGAAATCGTCTTGACCGTGCAGTCGGTCTTCGCGCGCGAATGGGTCGAAACAAAACTCAAGGGCGACATCTCCGAAGTGCTCGCGGAGCTACTCGGAGCGACCGTCGCGCTACGTTTCGTCGTCGTCGCCGAGAGCGCTGCCGACCAACAGTCACCGGCCGACTCTGCGGCCTTCGCCGCGCCCAAAGCCCCGCCGGCAGACGATATCCGCCACGGCACGCTCAACCCGCGGTATACGTTCGAAGAATTCGTCGTCGGCAATTCCAACCGGTTCGCGCACGCCGCGTCGCAGGCCGTCGCCGAAGCCCCGGCTCGCGCGTACAATCCGCTCTTTCTCTACGGCGGCGTAGGCTTGGGCAAGACCCACCTGATGCACGCGATCGGCCACCGGGTGGTCGCGGCCAATCCGGAGGCCAACGTCGTCTACGTTTCGAGCGAAAAGTTCACCAACGAATTCATCATCGCGATCAAGAACAATCAGACGGTCGAATTCCGAAATAAATATCGTCACGTCGACCTCTTGCTCATCGACGACATCCAATTTCTCGAAGGCAAAGAACAGACTCAGGAAGAGTTCTTCCACACCTTCAACTCGCTGCACGAGGCGCAGAAGCAGCTGGTCATCTCGAGCGACCGCCCTCCGAAGGAGATTCAGACCTTGGAGTCGCGGCTGCGGTCGCGCTTCGAATGGGGCCTGCTCACCGACATCCAGCCGCCGGATCTCGAGACGCGCGAAGCCATTTTGCGCAAGAAAGCCGAGTCCGAAAAGATCCCCGTTCCTGACGACGTGCTCTCGTTCGTCGCGAAGGTCATCCCGTCGAACATCCGCGAGCTCGAAGGCGCGCTGATCCGCGTCATCGCCTACGCTTCTCTTTATAAGCTCGCGATCACGGCCGATCTCGCCGCCGAAGTCCTCAAGAATTCGGTCGCGACCGCACCCGCACGCCGCATCACGATCGCGATGATCAAAGAGAAGGTGGCCAAGGCACACGGCCTCACGGTCAAGGAGATGGACCATCAGCGCCGCGATCAGAGACTAGCGGCGCCGCGACAAATCGCGATGTATCTCTCGACCGAACTCACGGACTGCTCGCTGCCGCAAATCGCACGCGAGTTCGCCAAGAAAGACCACACCACGGTCATGTACGCCCGCGACAAGGTCAAGAACCAAATGGCGACCGACGAAGCTTATCGCAACAAGGTTCGCGCGCTGCTCGCGCTCTGTCAGAGCGACTAGCGCGCGGTTCCCGTTACGGCCCGAGCCGACCGCGCGCCGAAAGTTTGCGCGGTTTTTCTTTGCCCGGACGCGTGTACACACTTTCGCTCACACGCGAGTACAGGGCGCTTCGAAATGCGTGGATAACGAGTCCACCCGGCGGCCGGTGTGGAGATGTGTAGAGTTCGGCCGGATCGATGAACACGTTACTCCGCGCGGAACACCAGTATCCACGACGGTTTGCGTGCTTGTCCGCAGAATACACCGCCTTACTACTACGACTACTACATACTTATATATATAGAGAACCCAAACGACGCCGACGGGAGTGGATTCGTGAAGTTCAGCTGCAGCACCAAGGACATCGCTTCCGCCGTCGGCGCCGCGAGCAAGGTCGTCAACGCGCATTCGGTCGTTCCCATCCTCTCCAACGTTTTGCTGACCGCAGGCGACAACACGATCCGCGTCCGCGCGACCGATCTCGAGCTCACCCTCGAACACGTCTTCCCGGCCGAGATCACGGAACCGGGCAGCGTTACGGTCCCGGCCAAACTCTTTAGCGGGTATCTCGGCAATCTGCCGCCGGGCATCGTCGAACTCGCCGGCACGCCCACCCGCGCGAGCGTGAAGTGGGAGAAGTCGAACTACGATTTCCACGCCTTGCCGCCCGATGAGTATCCGCCGCTGCCGGCATCGCAGAAGGGCACGTCGTTCGCGATCGGCGGCAAAGCGTTCCGGGAAGCCGTCGGCGCGACCATCTTCGCCGCATCGAGCGAAGAGGCGCGCGGCGCGGTCCTCATGGGCACGCTGCTCGAAGTCACGGGCGATCAGCTCACGATGGTCGCGACCGACGGCTACCGCCTGGCCAAGAGCAAGGTCACGCTCGAACGCGGGCTCGAGACCGAAGGACTCTCGAAGTTCGTCGTGCCGTCGCGCGCGCTCGCCGAAGCCGCGCGCAATCTCGGATCGGCGGAATCGATCGAAGTGACGACGCTCGGACCTTCGGGCAATCAGCTCTCGTTCGCCGCCGCCAACGCGTCGATCGTCGTGCGTCTGGTCGACGGTCAGTATCCCAACTACGGTCAAGTGATCCCGGCGTCGTTCGACCGTTCGGTCACGGTCAACACGAGCGCGCTCATCGCGGGCCTGCCGTTAGGACCGAGTCGACTCGACCCTAACGTC
>CAZZUZ010000306.1:0-3689 GCA_964657315.1 Vulcanimicrobiota bacterium | reverse complement strand
CGCAAGCCGCTCCCCACGAGATCGGCGCACCGTCTGCGGTCCAAGTACGCCTTTCCAATCCGGACCGTCTCTGATGCGCCTTTTGCTCTTTTCGCTCGTTGCGTTCATATCAGCGGGATTTTTCACCGCTGAGCCAGCTGACTCGCGTCGACTTAGTGATATCGGCCATAAGCCTCCTGGCGAATGGCTAACTATTCCGGGCTACGGTCTTGCAAGAGATATGGGTGCGCGACCGTCGACGGACTCGGCCGACTATGCAATGTATAGAATCGATGACAATGCGAGCGTGGTCGGAACGGAGACCGCGGAGGTTATAAACGATATCCCGCAAGCTTGGAGATTTGCATACGCTGAAGGCAATCAGTTTCTCTTCCCGGATACGCCGTACGTTCGGTGGGCGTTGAACGCATATGCCCGGCATATAGACCACACGTCGCTCGAGGCGGCGGGCGTCAATAAACACGATATCTGGGATTACAAGGCGCTGAATCTGCCGTCGTATTTATATCCGCCTTTTTGGTCGCGCGATTCTGTCGTTCATGTCGCTGAGGCCGACAGGAACGGCCATTTCGTTTTTACTCATCTTTCGGCTCGACCATACATTTTATATGTCGGCTTGACCCTAAGGGGACCGGTCGTTGATGTTGGTAGTTCTACGCGATTGTACGAACAAATCACGCCGAATGGACTGCAGACGAATGTCGGCTCTTCGGGCGGTAATTATGAAGCACTTAGCGGCGAAGGATGGATGTGTACCGTTTTGGTTTCTGGCTTAAAGGCAAACACCATGACGACGCTCGAGTCGAATTATCTTGCACCAATCGCCACGTACGTTGACAAGCGGTCCGACTTTACTTGGTAATGGAATAATGTTTAAAAGCGAAGTCCGACGCCGGCGGGCCGCTTAGAGCTCATTGAGGCGATCGTCCTAGTTCGCTGAAGTCGACGCCGATTGCGATCGGGCGGCGGCTACCCGGGACCGTTGCGTGTCCGAAGAAGTAGGTCGTGATAGGTACGCGGCCTGCGAGCGACGGAGCGAGCGAACTCGAGCCGAGCGAGCGCGTTGTCGCAATGAGGACGTAATTGCCCGGTGAGAAACCGTGACAGACGAACCTGCCGTCGGGTCGAACGTAGGCGATGTTTGCGGCGCCTAGCGATTGAATTGCGATTCGCTCATTCGCCGCAAATGTCGATAGATAATTCGGATCGTTGAAATCGCTTTCGGAAGGTTCGATTTGTCGACCCGATAGGACGATCCCAAGATTTTTCGCGTACCTGTCGATCGCGGGCGACTCGTCCACGATCTGCACGAAGGACGGTATCTTCATTGCACCGTCCCCCCGCGGTAAACTGCCGAACAGTGCTCCGAGGGCATGTGGATCGCGGACGCATTGCCGTACCGGTAAGGAGCTAACAGTCGTCGGCTTCTTTGAAGCAACGACCGTCGCGGCCGCCGAATTGTCGTAATTCGTTATAGTGAGCACCGCAAGAGCGGTGGCCGCGAATAGCATTTTCATCTCGATACTCGACCGCATCGACGGCGCTTTCGACTTCGCGGCTTCGGATGATCGCTTCGTTCGACGAGCGATGCGATCGGGTTTCTCCCGTACCGCTTCAGCGGACGTCGCCGCAGCGTCAATACGATGGCTCGTACGTGGTCCATCAGGGATCGACGAAGCCGGTCATGAACGTTGCGATACGATCGGATCCGTCCGCGCAAGCGAACGTTGCTATGAGCTTGGGCCCCGTCGGTCGTGCCGGACCCTCGTACGTCACGTAACAGTCGGCGTGCGGCGCCGAACTGGCGCCTTTCCACCCCGCGACGGGAGCCGTCGGTAGTCTGTCGATCGGATGGCCGGCCCACCGCCATCGTTCGAACGCTCCGCTCGCAACGCGTGCGGCTACGGCGTGCCGTTTGCGATCGGCGAGGTCGACCCGCATCGTCACGACGGCATCGCTCCCGTCGAAGCCGATCGTCAACGTGTTTTTTCCGTCGCGGTACGCCAATGCCAGAGGACAATCACTGCTTTTGAGCTTCGGATCCGGCGCGCACGTCGTGACGGGTGTTCCCGTTCCGAGAACGTGTCGTACGTCGGCGACTGGCTCTCCGCTGTAGATCGGACCGAGGCGCGTCGCAGGCGCCTTCGAAACGGCGAGTATGGCGAGGAGCGTGCCGATCAACGCTCCGCTCCGATCGAATGCCTCACACGCTCGTTTCCGCGAGCCAGATCAGATTGAGCGTTAACGACCGGCTGATGGTACCGGTCCATACCGATCGAGATTCGGTTCCCGGGGTCGCGTGCAGCGATCTCTTCGATTTGGCGCTTCGTGAAGCCGAGCTGTTCGGGCTTGAACGAAATCGTGGCGGGCGGATTCCCGTTGCGCATGACGAGCGAGACGAGGTTGGAATCGGGCGCGTCGTGCAGCCGGCCGGAGACCGCGGGCTGGTTACCCGCATTCTGCCATGTCTTGCCGCCATCGGTCGATCGTTGCATGTCTCGGTTCTGCGTCTGTGCGTCCCGCGTTATCGTGAGCGCGATCGGCTTTCCCGGTTTCTCGAGCATGCTCGCGACGACGGATACGTCTTCGTTCTCGCCGCGGACGCAACCGTAGGTGGCCGTGAGCGGCTGATGCGGTGCGAATGGCGCTTCCGGTCCGCCGTGACGCGCGAGACTCGAACCGCCGCCGTGCAGGCGCTCGTTCGTACCGTCGGCGCGCGGATCGACCGAATTCGCGGAACCATCCGATGCGTGTTTTCCGTCTTTGAGAATGACCGGCAGCGAATCGTGTCCGTCGCGCATGACGATGGGGATATCGGCGGTTCCGTACGCGTCGTCGGATTTCGTGAGGCCGTTTCCTTGTGTCTCGGCTCCCTTGCGATTCCAAGCGAAATTCCCGAGTTGATATTGTCCGGGTAAAATATGGGCCGCATCGTATCGGCCGACCGACGTCTCACCGACGCTCATCGCCCCCGTACGAAGGACGCCTATTGAATCGCGGAAATGCAGGGCGAGCGTCCCGTTCTTCTGATCGAGCGTCGCCGAGAGTTGCGGATGCGAAACGGCACCCGTGCGCGGATTGGTCGTGCGGCTCGCTTCCCAACTCTGCTCGAACGCGTGCTTCGTCGGTTCCGAACGCGTCGCCACGTCCGGTCGCTCGCGCATAGCCGCAGCGAGCGCGACACGCGTATGTGGACCGACGATACCATCGACGGTGAGATCGTGTTTTTCTTGGAACGTGCGAACGGCTTGCTCCGTCTTCGGTCCAAACGTTCCATCGGCGCGAACGCCGAGTTCGCGTTGAATCGCCGTACCTTCCGACGTACGGGATCCGAGCGTCAGGGGTTCCGACTCTCGAGTCGATCCGGTCGGGCGGCGCTTCTCGCCCCCGGCGAACGCGGCCACATTCGATTCGACGATTTTGACGGGCGCCTGCGTCTCCTTGAACGGCGGAACTCCGCCGTACGTATCGACCTTGCCGGGCCCGGCGTTGTATGCCGCTAGCGCTAAGGTCTCGTTGCCGTCGTATCTCTTGAGCAGCTGTGAAAGATACTTCGCGCCGCCCTCGATGCTCTGTCCCGGGTCGAGCGGCTCGGTGACGCCGAGCGAGGTTGCGGTGGCGGGCATGAGTTGCGTGAGCCCCTGAGCACCGGCCCGCGACGTCAAGGTCGGATCGAAGTGCGATTCTTG
>CAZZUZ010000305.1:0-3701 GCA_964657315.1 Vulcanimicrobiota bacterium | reverse complement strand
CTGTCAGGCCGGCGGCCTCGTGCCGATCGTCGAACCCGAAGTCCTCATGGACGGCGGTGCGTCGCACTCGCTCGAGACGAGCTTCGCGGTCCACGAGCGCACCCTGCGCCACATCTTCGATGCGCTCGCGGATCAGAACGTGAAGTTCGAAGAGATGATCCTCAAGCCGAGCATGGTGATCCCCGGCGAGAAAGCCGAAAAAGCGCCCGTCGACGAGGTCGCATCGCACACGCTGACCGCGCTGCTGCGCTGGGTTCCCGCAGCCGTGGCCGGAATCGCGTTTCTCTCCGGCGGTCAGGCCGACGTCGAAGCGACGGCGCACCTCAACGCGATCAACGTGCTCGCGAAGAAAGAGGGCGCGCCTTGGCCGATCACGTTCTCGTACGGCCGTGCGCTACAGCACGCGGCGCTGACGCTGTGGAACGGCTCGGATGCGAACGTCGTGGAGGCGCAGAAGGCGCTCCACCACCGCGCCCACATGAACAGTCTCGCGGCGCTCGGCCGGTGGACGCCGGAGAGCGAAAAACAGCCCGAACTCGCGCTGAGTCACTGAGAAACCGTTAGGTTCGAAGCGCGGCGTGGTACGGGAGACCGTATGCGCTCGCGTTTCGAATTCGCGTTTCACACGGTCGGCAATCTCGATGAGGACGCGGACCTCGCGATGTGCGGTTCGCTCGGTTGGGAGATACGCGGGATCGCGGCCCTGCCCTCGGGCCAGATCGTCGTCGCCCTGCAGCGGCCGCTCGACGAGGATATCCCGTTGCCGCTGGCCGACGCCGTAGCGGCGACGCTCGAAGAACCGCTCTCGCTGCCCGAGGCGTCAGGCTCGAAGAATTAGGACGCGTTCTTCGATCTCGCGCCCGCGCGCGGTCGAATACGCGTAGTCGCGTTCGAACGGCACGAAGCCGCTCTTGGCAAGAACGCGCTGTGAAGCGACGTTGTCGAAAGCCGTCCGAGCATAGAGCGGCCGCTTCGTGACGATCTCGAGAAAATCGGCGAGCGCGGCCGACGCGATTCCGCGTCCCCAAAATTTACGGTCGATCCAGTAACCCACGGCCGGCAACCCGTATTGCAGAAAGTGCACGATGTTGCCGACGATCGCGTCTTCGAAGACGATCGTGCGTTTGACGACGCGGTCGTTCGTGAGGATGCCCGTCCAGAGCGCGAAGAAGCCGGCGCGATCGTGTGGATTTTCGGACGTGAACGCCGCCATGCGGCACGCTTCGGCGTCGCGCTGATGCTCGAAAAACGTTTCGATATCCGTCTCTGCGACGTCGCGCAACTGCAGCCCGTCCATTGCGAGCGAAGCTACGACGTGCGCGGGATATTACACTCTTCGCGCGACATGTTCGCGCTATGCTCGTCGCACGTGAAGAACGCACGCTCGCCGTCGACGGATCGCCGATGCGCGTGATGCTCGTGCGACCGAAGACCGATGCGCCCGTGCCGGCTCTGGTATACGGTACGGACATCTTCGCGCTCACGGACTCGGCACGGCGTTCCATCGATCGCTTTGCCGGCTATGGTTTTACGATCGCGGCATTCGAGATGTATCACCGTTTCGAGCCGGCCGGCCGTGCCCTCGCATTCGAAGCCGAACGGCAACGCGCACTCGACGACTCGGAACGCGTCGGCTTTCGCGACATCGACGCGGACCTCGCGGCCGTCGTCGCCGAGCTGCAGCGCGATCCGATGGTCGACGCGCAACGCATCGGCGCGGTTGGGTTCTGTTTGGGCGGACACGTCGCGTATCGCGCCGCGCTGCTGCCCGCCGTGAAGAAAGCCGTCGCATTCTACGGAACCGGCATCCACGACGGATCCCTCGGAGCGGGCGGCGACTCGCGCTCCCTCGCGCGAGCGCCGGAGATCGCAGGCAAACTCTTGCTGATCTTCGGCGAACGCGACCCGCACGTGCCGGCCGAAGGACGGGCCGCCATCGCGCGCGCGCTAAATGCGGCAAGTGTTTGCTATACGATGACCACGTACGACGCCGAGCACGCCTTCATGCGCGACGAAGGCCCACGTTACGACCCCGAACTCGCCGACCGCGCGTTCGCGCAAGCGATTTCGTTTCTGCGCTCGTAGTACGGTCGAGCGTCGCGAGATGCCGCCCGTTCGCCGCGCTCGAACGCGTGCTTGGAGTTAACGCAGCCTTCGGGCGGCGAGCGATACGAGCGAGAGCGGCGCGACGAAGACGACGAAGAGACCGAGCAGATTGCCGAAGAACGAGCGGACGCCGCGTTCGCGAAGCCCGTCTCCCACCTGCGTGAAGTAGCCGTAGATCGCGAGCATGCCGAGGCCGCCCCAAACGACCATTGCGAGCCGGCGTACGAAGTTGAAGGCCGTAGCGAGAACGCGCATCGCGGGGCACCGTTCGCGCGACGCGCGGGCGTTCCGTTTTTCGGCCCGACAGGTTCTCGTGCCGTTCGCTCGCAAATGGCTGACGATCCCTTGCGGCCTTCGTTTGCGGCGCTCGGGGAGGTGGTCGAGTGGTTGATGGCAGCGGTCTTGAAAACCGCCGACGGTGCTGAGCCGTTCGTGGGTTCGAATCCCACCCTCCCCGAAGGTACGTTTTCGTGCGCCTCAGTCGGCGTTTTTTCGCTGATGGATGATGATGCCGTTACCGTCGGGATCGGCGCCCTGCGACATGAAGCAGACCGGGGTCTCGAACGGATCGCTGAGTTGCGCGCCGCGCTTGCGGAACGTCTCGACCGCGAGGCCGATGTCGCCGACGGCGAACATGACGACGCCGCCCTTTTGCGATGCGTCGCGCGGATCCCAGACGCCGAACGTCGAGCCGTCGGGGAGTTCGAATTCCGCGCCGCGGCCTTCGTCGTCGATGCCGTTCGGCGTCAAGCCGAGCACGTCGCGGTAAAAAGCGACCGCACGCGCGGTGTCCTCAGTGAGATATGCCGACATGTCGATGCCGGTGATCGTCGCGCCGTCGACGGCGGGTTTGGTCTGCGTCGGGGTCATCGGTTCTCCTCGAATTGGCTTGCGATGTGCCCCTAGCGTACCGGCAAAATGTTGACACGTGCTGTCATATTTTGCGGCCGCTCAACGAAACGTAGAGCGAGGGAACGATGACGAGCGTCAGTACCGTCGCCGTCACGATGCCGCCCAGCACGGCGACGGCGAGCGGACGTTCGAATTCAGATCCCGCTCCGAGGCCGAACGCGAGCGGAGCGACCGCGCCGATGGTCGCGCAGGTGGTCATCAGGATCGGCCGCAGTCGCTCGCGCGCGGCGGCCTGCATGGCGCCGGCGGCCGACGCTCCGTCGCGCTGAAAGCGGCGTGCGCTGTCGACGAGGAGGATGCCCGCGCGCACGACGAGTCCCGTTAGTAAGAGCATGCCCATGAACGATGCGACGTTGAGCGGCGTCTTCGTTGCGGCCAGGACGATCGCGACGCCGATCGGCATCGTGGCGATCGAAGAGAGCACGATCAGTGGCATACGCAGCGAGTCGAACGTCGCGACCAAGACGACGAAGAGCAGCGCGAGCGCGATGACGAATACGATCGCGAATTCGCCGAACGCAGTTCGCTGAGCGAGCAGCGTGCCGCCGACCTCGACGCGATAGCCCGGCGGCATCGTCGCGATTACCGGGGCGATGTTGTGCGCGATCGCATCGCCCGCTTCCGAGAAATCGCCCTGCTCGAGTCCGGCCGTCACGCGCACGAAGCGCGTGCCGTTTTCTTCG